>JAQYWJ010000081.1:0-5233 GCA_030145005.1 Desulfobacter sp.
TCATCCACCGCGAGTATTCCTTCCAGACCGCCGCGATCGTTTACAACCGGTATACGACGCACTCCTTTGTGGCGCATTCGCTTGATTGTCTCCATAACGTCGTCTTCTTCCCTGGCGGTTATTAATTCGAAACTCATGGCATCGCCAACCGTGACGGCGTTTATGTCGATATCAAGAGCGATCAATTCAAGCACGATGTCTCTGTCGGTCAGAATGCCGACCGGAAAACGTTCTTCGTTCTTTTCTTCGACAACTACGACATTACCGACGTGGTATTTTCGCATGAGTCCGGCTGCTTCACGGATGGAATCTTCCCTGTCGATAATAATCACTTCGCGATTGCAAACTTCCCCAACACCCATGGCTTTCTCCTTGTATGTGGTTACCTGTATTAAGTCACGGCCGGTTCCGGACCGGCAGCAATTAGAATGATAATATGCCCTGTGCAACTTTTTCTAACTGTTTGGAATTCTTGATTCAATATTTTGAGATATATGCACTTTCAAAACGAACAGACTGAAATGAGAGAAGATAAAATTAGAAGTTGCACACAGCGACTATTATAATCGCAAAAAGCATGCAAGAACAACAAAAATTTGCGGAATCAGCAAGATAGGGCTGTAGATAGGAAGTTCCTTAAGATATATAACTTTCCAGGCCGTTCTCATATCCACACAACGGCCCAGCCGTTTTTACCGATTTTTTTCAGGATCTTATCCCGTTTTTCCGCATGGGATTCTCAGTCATAGGCAAATTTCCGGGCCTGTGATATATATTCACCATGAAACGTATTATTGATATATTTGGCCTGCCTTTGGATCAGTTGACCCGGACGCTGCGAAATGATTACGGCAAGGGGCTGTTTCATGCCGAAGCACTTTACCGGGAAGTGTTTAAACACGGCGGAAAAAATATCGGCAATGCCCCCGAATTCACAAACTCTTTAAAATTTTGGACTGAACTTGAAAAAGCGCTTGTGCCGGTATCCGGCACGGTGGAAGAGACATTCAAGGAGGATGAACTGGTCAAATTCATCACCCGGCTTACCGACGGTCTGAAAATTGAATCCGTGATCATTCCCATGACCCGGCACAATACCCTTTGCGTCTCAAGCCAGGTGGGGTGTAAAATGGGGTGCAAATTCTGCCAGACCGCCCGCATGGGATTTAAGCGCAGCCTGTCAACATCTGAAATTGTGGGTCAAGTATTTAATGCCCGGCATACCCTTGGCCATGATATAAAAAATATTGTATTTATGGGCATGGGGGAACCTTTTGACAATTTTGATGCGGTAATGACCGCGGTCAAAGTGCTCAACAGCCAGAAAGGATGCGATATTGCCCTGCGCCACATGACCATCTCCACCTGCGGTGTAGTGCCGGGGATTGAGCGCCTGGCACAGATGAATCTGCCCAATATCCGCCTGGCGGTTTCCATAAACGGGCCGGACGATGCCACCCGGTCAGCCCTGATGCCGGTGAACCGGCACTGGCCGCTGGCTGCGCTGAAAAAAAGCCTTGAAGCGTATCCCCTGCCCCCAAGGGGCGTATTTCTTTTTGAATATATCCTGATCAAAGGGACAAACGACTCAATGGACCATGCCCAGGCACTGGCCCGGTTCATCCATCCTTTGCCCGTGCGTTTAAATCTGATTCCCTACAACCCCGTAACCGGCTTTAACCATCAAAGCCCCAGTGATGAACAGATGCATGACTTTGCCCAAACGCTCACTGACAAAGGGGTGTTTGTGATCAAAAGATGGAGCAAGGGCAGGTCCGTCAGTGCCGGGTGCGGCCAGCTGGGAAAAATTTGATATAGGTTAAATTTGGTGATTATCATGTGAATTCGTTATCTAAATTTGTTGCTTTTCCGGAACATTGTTCTATATAGTTATGCTGTCGACAAGATATGGACTTTATGACATAAACTTGCCTTCCATACCCCAACAAAAGGAATTCTAAAGAACATGAACTACAGCGAATCCGATACCCAGGCCGGTGAATTTTTAAGGCTTACCCTCGGCTTTTTAGCAAAACACAACCTACCGGCAACCCCTGTAAATTATACTGTTTGGTACGAATACGCGTCCGGAAAAAATCCCAAGCTAAGACAAGCCATTGACCAGATACTTGAAAAAAAGCTGCCTTTGAACAAAAATCATGTAGAAACCCTTTACCAGAAGTTCATATCCGACGGGGACCGGGTGGTTATTTCACGTCTTTTAATCAAACTTAATCTGATGCTGCGGGAGATAACCATTTATGTGGTGGAAACAGAAGGAGACCTTTCCACCCATGGCCAGACCCTTGACAATTTATCAGATCAGATAAAGGACATCCACGATTTCGACGGCGTAAAAAATATCATAGACCAGATGCTGGACACAACCAAAGCCATAATCCAGTCAGGGTCACGCCTGCAAACCCGGATGAAGGTTTCTTCCGAGGACTTAAAGCAGCTTCACAAAGAGCTTGACGTCTCCCAAAAGGAAGCCAGGACTGATTCCCTGACCGGACTGACCAACCGCAGGGGACTTGAAAAAAGACTGGAAATTGAACGAATCCGGGCCCGCCAGAATAACGTGCCTTTTTCCGTTATCATGCTGGATATTGACCATTTCAAAGCCGTGAATGATACCTTTGGCCACCTTGTAGGGGACAGCCTTCTTAAAGGTTTTGCCGCTATACTTTCCAGCCAGGTACGCCGCAAGGACCTGGCTGCACGGTATGGTGGGGAAGAGTTTTTGATTCTCCTGCCCGAGACAAATGTTGAAGGTGCGTATACCGTTTCTGAAAAAATTAGAACCATTCTATGTAAAAAAGAGTGGACCATCAAGGAGTCCGGCAAGCGCATCGGACAGATCAAAGCATCCATGGGGATTGCCCAGTATAAACTTGACGAAACCGGAAATGAGGTGATCTCCCGAGCCGATGAAGCCATGTACCACGCTAAAAACACCGGCAGGGACCGTATTGTTATCCATTCAGACCTAGAGGCATAAGGCGAAAATGAAACGCTCCGGCATACATTACGGCATTGGCCCTGTTCATACTGCGGCTATCATCTGCTGTTTCTTTCTTTTCACCGGCCAAGCCGCGGCCCGGGATGCGTTTTTTCAGATTCAAACCCCGCCCCATTGGCACAATAGGACCGACCGTCTGGACAATGATCTGAAACAGCAGGTCATGGCGCCCGGCAACGAGGCCTTTATTGAAATATATGCCGTCCGAAGCGGCAAAATCGGGGTCCAGGCCATTGCCGACAGCATGGAGCAAACCATGCGCAGCCGGGGAAAGGCTTTTCTTCAAAACCGGATATCATCAAAGCCTGCCCATGTGGACGGGAATCCCGGCATCATTCGGGAGTATTCAGGGCATTACAACGGTACTTTGCTGCAGGCCTTTGCCTTGTATACCCATGGCAACGGCCAGGCCTTTGCGATTTTCGGGGTGTACGCCGAAAACGAGGCGGCCCGGTACCGGGAGACCATATATACCAGCGTCACCAGCCTTCGTTTTTCAGGGGCATATGCACCAAAACCGCCTTCGCACCATGCCGAAAACGACATCTCCGGTGCTGCCGGCGGCGGGCATGGGTCCGGATCAGGGGTGTGTTGCAGCTACTACGGCCTGTGGAAGTTTCCATCCCGGGGCACCCGGGTGCACCTGATGCCCAATCATCTTTACGGAAAAAAACGAAACCGGTTTTACTGGGAGTGCCGGGGGGATCAGGTCACCATCCACTGGGCCGACGGGGCTGTCGAGACCTGGCAGCGGCAATATAGAAACCGTCTGACCCGGACCAATGCGTGGGGCGGGATTGACAAGGCTGTCCGGCTCAAGGACTTTTTTGTCATGGATGGCCGGACCTACACGGCCTGCTCGGGCTATGGTATGGATCTTCCGGAACAGGCGCCGGATATTCCCAGGACCGACCGGGTCAAAAAGATCTCCGGCAGCATGGGCTGTCAGTGGGGCCTTGCCCATGGATCGCTGAAGCCCGGGCAACCCGGTAAATGGGAACTTGCGGCAACCCAAGGGGTTGTCTTGAAGTTCGAAGACCCATACAAAAAAGGAAAGCAGCGCTATTTTGTCCGGGCCTTTTTTGCTGACGGAGAGCCGGCGGCACAAACCCGGGTGGGACTCTCAGGCACACTAACACTTGGTCCGGGTACTTACACCATCGAAGTGACAACGGACATACACTATGCCCGGTGGCGATGCGAATGGAAATAAGTTGCAACCCTTATACAGGATACGCTATCTTTACTTTCATATTTTGTTGTGGATTAAGCCTATGTGTTAATAGAACAAGTCGGTTCATGGCCGTTATAAATCATATAAAGTAACCGGTGTGCAGGATATTGATATACTCAATAGAAACGTAATTGCATCACGCTTATCAATTGTGACATAAACAAGGAGGCAGGAAAATGGACACAACCAGACTGCTTGAGCCGTTTAAGGATAACAACAAACGGATCACCGTTTTAACCGGGGCCGGAATTTCAGCCGAAAGCGGAATCCCGACCTTTCGGGGGCCTGAAGGGTATTGGACCGTCGGGTCAAGAGAATACCGGCCCGAAGAGATGGCCACCCACAGCATGTTTACCCAAAACCCTTGGGAAGTCTGGGCCTGGTACCTTTACCGGCATACCGTATGTAAAAATGCAGAACCCAATTCAGGCCACCGCGCCATTGTCCAAATGGAAGAAATTTTCAAAGACAGATTTCGTTTGGTCACCCAAAATGTGGACGGTCTTCATTTGCGTGCAGGCAACAGCCTTGAACGAACCTTTCAGATCCACGGGAACCTCAATTATATACGTTGCTCAGGAGAATGCACGCCAAAGCTTCTTGACTTCCCAAAGGAGATAGCGGACAAGAAAAAAGACCAGCCGGTCACCGAGGAAGAAAAAAAGCTGCTGACCTGCCCCAGGTGCGGCAGCATTGCCCGCCCCCATGTCCTCTGGTTTGACGAATGTTACAACGAAACCTGGTACAAGGCCGAGTCCGCCATGGCATGGGCTACGTCCACCGATCTTCTCTTGGTGGTGGGGACGGCCGGGGCCACCAACCTTCCCATGCAGATCGGCGGGATGGTGGCCCGAAATCCTGAAGCGGTCATTGTGGACATCAACCCGAGCGATAATCCCTTCAGGCAGTTTGCCGCCCGTCACGACCGGGGGATTGCCCTTGACGGGCCCGGGGGTGAATTTTTACCCGAATTGCTA
>JAQYWJ010000081.1:5333-8843 GCA_030145005.1 Desulfobacter sp.
ATGGATTCAAATGAAAAGATGGGTTCCCCGGCCTTGATAACAATTCCGGTTTCCTCGAAAATTTCCCTTTCAGCCGCTTTTTTAAGGGTTTCTCCCAATTCCACACTGCCGCCCGGGATTGCCCAGACGCCTCTGGCCGGGGGATTGCCCCGTTTGACCAGCAAGACCCTGTTGTCTTTAAATACAACCGCGCCCACGGCAAGGGCGGGGCGGACAGGATATTCTTTGGGACTGCTGTCAGGTGTGAGTTTCATATTTTTTCAGCCTTGATAAGTATGGGTTGCAAGCCATGCATTAAGCTTGGGCCCCACATATAAAGTTCAGCATGTGCTCGGCCAAATTTTGAGGACCTTCCAAATGGGGAACGTGACCATATTCCTCAAAGATATGAACCTGTGCTCGGGGAAACAATTCATTTACAAACGGCGCTGTTTCCCAAGGCAAAAGAGAATCATGGCGCCCCCAAAAAAGCATAACAGGCATGGTAATCTCTTGGCAAAGATCATTTAAAGAGGCCTGTTCCAAGGATATTTTGCCGGACTTTATTGAATCCATGTCCACCAGTTCATCAAATATTTTGGCAAGCCACTTCCGGTCCCCCATGGCCTTTAAAATCATGTACTCCTTGACACAGGAAGGAAGCGGCGGGCTTTTTCTAAAAATCCTGGATTGTAACGTTTCAAAATCCCCGGGAGAACTTATATGGAAAATATTAGACCCGGCCAGGGCCTCATCATAAATAGAGGGTTTGCCGGGCAGGTAAAACCCGGCCGGGTCCACCAAAGATAAGGATTTGACTCTGGAAGGAAATTGGGCCGCAAACTTTGCGGCAATGGCGCCCCCCATGGAACAGCCGGCAAGGTGGAAAGAATCCAGGCCGTTTTGTTCAATGAACCGCCCCAGCCAATCAATATAATTATCCAAACTATAAACAAGATCCGGGTCCATACCGGAATTTCCAAATCCCGGCAGATCCGGAATGACAAGATTCAACTTTTCGTTTAAAAATTTTGAAATGAAATAAAAGCTTTCTTTTCTATCCCCGAACCCATGAATCAGGACCAGGGTCTCTTTTTGCTCCGATCCGATTTTGGCCCATGCCATAAACGGCGGTCCCTGGTGGGTATGAAGGCTCACCCCCAACCGATTTCCGATGTTTTTACTAAAGGCCTCTACCATCGCCTCCCCGGCTTTGGCCTTGGCTCTAAACGCTATAGATGGTTTAAATGTCATGGATTTATTCTTAATTTCTTAATATTATCCCGTGCAAATTCAATGGTTGGATCTATGTTTAAAGCCATTTCATAAAATTTGATCGCAAGCACCGGTTCTTTAAGTTCCCGGTAACAGGATCCCATATTGGCATAATTAATGGCCTGGCTTGGGTCCACATCCAGGGCTTTTTCAAAATAGGTAATAGCGGTTTTGAAATCCTTTTTCATAAAACAGCAGGCCCCGGCGGTGTTCAGAATATCCGGGCGCTGGGGATCGGCATCAAGACCGGTTTGACATGTCTCAAGGGCCGGGTCTAACAGCCCTGAATCTTTCTGGGCCGCAGCCATATGGGAACAGATGTCAGGCAGGTTGCGCCTGACAGGGTCGCGGTCAAGGGCGGCCTGGAACTGTGTTATTGCATCTTCTCCCTCTTCCAGGGCGCTAAGCATCAATCCTTTGTAGAAACTGGTGTAGTATTTCCCCGGGATGAGTGTTTCCAGTTCATCCAGCTGGTCAATGGCCAGTATGGGATGGGAATTTTCCGTAATCAGCCGGGCCGCAAACATGCCCACACTGGCCTCATCGGCCCGCTCCCTGAAATGGGCACCCGGCATGATGGTGTAAAAGGCCGGGATATCAAGGCCGGGATGGGTGGTACAAATGGAGAGCAGATGAAACCCTTTATCCGCCAGAATCCCGATCAGACTTTCCACTTCCACCTTCATGTTGTCGGAAGAGAGGTCCGGCAGATCAGCGGCATCCACCATGGTTTCAGGATGGGTGATATACCCGGCTGCGTCTATATCCGTAAATTTGGGCAGACCGGATGCCACGTAATTGGACCCGGTGTTAAAGTCCCCGGCAAGCTGGGCCACTTCGGTCAGGGCCCGGCCCATGGCCTTTTCCGGGGACGGGGCCGTACCGGCGGTCCATACGATCTCGCTTGTATCCGGAAAAGTGGACGAATCCCAGGCCAGCACCGCGATGGTGGGAATGCCCGTGTCAAGGGAGAGATCATTTGCATAGACTCTGATGCCTTGGGCTTCATACTTGGCAAGAAGTTCCCGGATAAGGGGATCTTTAAAGGAATCCAGACGGATACCGGGCACCTTTAATTTTTCACGGGATACCCGGGAGGAGACGTGACGCTCCACAAGCTCGCAGATGCCCTGGATCAAAGCCTCTTCCGTGCAGTTACCCGCACTGGGTCCGTTAAATTCATTGATCATATAAAACCAGTTAAAGGGGATATTCACCTCTTTTTTATTGGTCAGATCATAACCCTTTGTCCATTGCAGGGACAAAGAATCAAATATGGGTTTAACTTTTAATGCTTCGGCCTCATCGTCATGGACAGACTGGGTGATCAGGGTATAATCCAGGGCCTTTTCCCCAAGCTGTCCAGGCGTGGCATGAATAAAGTTTTTTTCATCTTCGGCAAAGGAGAAAAAGCTGAACCGCTCCACAAGTTCCATGACGGCACTTGCCTCGGACTGTTCCGGGGTCCCGCCTTTGCCCATCTGTTTATTGGTGCCGGTCACCCGCCTTGCATCCGCACCACATTCGCTGTAAAATACCGGAATATCCAGGCGGCCGTTGTCGATGCGCCGGGTCCGGCTTAAAATGTCAAGGTCCAGGGCCGATGCCTTTTCCCGGAACCGCTGGACAGTGTCGGAAGGAGACATGATCTTATCTTGGTCAAAGGTATAATTTTTCGGGGCGTCTTGGAGTGTTATTTTATAACCCATGGGGTTCAAAACCTTTCTAATTAGTGTTTAAACGAAAAGTCACCCACCTGCGGCGTTGCAGAAAAATTTGCAATCCTCACAACCACGAGGTTGCTCCGGTTAAAAATTTTTCTGCGCCTTGCATCTGGGCAACTGTTCGTCCAAACACAGGTTTCCGTTCAAGTAGTACTTATGTAATTTTATAGCTTTCACAGTATTACTGCGCTGTAAAAAGGCCCCACCTTATCATGAATTGTTGCGGATTTCATCATGATAGAACCTGTTTTGACTAAATGATCTGCATTGCGGAATTTTTTTTTTGAAAAGGTCAAACGCGGATCAATTCCATGAACTTAAGATTGGCCCGGGGGAAAGGAAATTGGTGAAGCTGATCTACACGGACCCATTTATGGTCAATGGGACCGTTGAGAATAACCCGGCCGGAAATATAATCACAGAAGAACACATCCATTTCAATTTTAAAATGGGTGTAAGCATGAAAAACCCGGGTTAAAAATTGCAAATTACCGGTCTCAATGCCGGTTTCTTCCCGGATCTCACGGATGCA
>JAQYWJ010000082.1 GCA_030145005.1 Desulfobacter sp.
TTCCCTTCGCCAATGTTGTAAGGACTTGTCGGTCTCAGCACACCGACCTGTTGAGGTCTTTTAATGCTGAAATACAGAGCCTTGGACTAGGGAGGCATCCAAGGGTGTAATGATCCAAACAACGTAGCTCAAAGCACTTAAGCTAATCACCTATTGGAACGACTCGTTCCTATCTCGAATCTCACGATTCAAGCCCGCTCCTTTAGGGGCGGGTAGTTGACCTCCAGAACGCCATATGTCACATATTTTTCGCCTTGGAAAAAGAACAAAAGATTGACAGTAGCGGTTTTCCTTTGAAATTTTTAAGGTAAGGGTCATGAAACTTTTAAAATTTACCAACATGGCGCCGGATAAAAAGACAAGTCATGTGGTAAATTTTATTGTTTCCATGGCCCTAAAGATCAGTAAATCACAGTTTTTTATTAATTTCCATAAAATTTAACGTCTGCTGTCAGATACTTTTTTTACTTATTTAGATATGGCCTACTTGACTTTGATAGAGTTAAGAAGTAATTTTTAGAATATCATATTAAAAAAGCGGCTTGAAGCACAAATCAGCCCCTTAAAAAAAATTACTATAACTAAATTGATAAATAAGCGCTGAACGGCACAGTAAAACCTCAGTTTTAAGAAGGATTGACATATGGAACCTACAGAATTCAGCAACAATTGGGAGAACTTTATTAAAATGTTTCTCCATCGCCTGGACATTCCAACTAAAGAAGATATTGCTAATATTCACAAAAGGCTTGACAAGCTAGAACAATTGATTTATCAGAATCATCCGTCGAGCAGACAGAAAAACAAAAGCCGGACGCCAAGGAAAAAGAGTGCATCATCCATTGTGCTGAGTATCATCGGCAACCATCCGGAGGGCACTAATTTTAAGACCATTAAGGCGGGCACAGGTTTTGACGATAAAAAATTGAGAAATATCATTTTCAGGCTGGATAAAATAAAAAAAATTGAACGGGTCAGCCGGGGAGTTTACAAAAAAATTTAGCTTTCTGAAAGGCTTTGCTATTGAGCCCGGGATCACTCGAATTCGTAACCCCATAAAAATATGCGAAATAAGACCCATGCCCTAAGACGGTTAAGGGAAACCTTTGACAGGAAAATATATGAATCAGACTGCATTTACACCCGGGCAGGCCATCTGCGGCTACAGAATTCAACAGGTATCGCCTCTACCTGCAATTAACGCCCATCTCATCCAACTGGTCCACGAGAAGACAAAAGCTGTCCACATCCACATTGCCAATGAAGATAAGGAAAATACGTTTGGGGTATTTTTCAGAACCGTACCCACGGATTCCACAGGGGTTGCCCATATTCTTGAGCATACCGTGCTGTGCGGGTCCGAAAAATATAAGGTCCGGGATCCTTTCTTTTCCATGCTCAAACGAAGCCTGTCCACCTTCATGAATGCATTCACCGCATCAGACTGGACCATGTATCCTTTTTCCACCCAGAATAAAAAAGATTATTACAACCTGATGGATGTTTATCTGGATGCGGCGTTTTTTCCGGATCTTGATCACTTAAGCTTCAAGCAGGAAGGCCATCGGCTTGAATTGGAACCAGGGGAAAACGGGGAACCTGAACTGGTGTATAAAGGGGTGGTTTACAATGAAATGAAAGGTGCCATGTCCTCACCTGGCCAGGTCATGTCCCGGGCGCTGCTTAAAGGGCTCTACCCGGACACCACCTATGCCAATAACTCAGGCGGCGAACCCGCAGACATTCCAAAACTCACCCACGAGGATCTTAAGGCATTTCACGCAAAATATTATCACCCGTCCAACAGTTATTTTTATACTTATGGGGATTTGCCCCTGGAAGAGAGCCTGAGTTTTATTGAAAAAAAGGTACTCTCCAGGTTTGATTTTCTTGAAATGGATACCCGGGTGCCTTCCCAGTCCCGCTGGCAGGCCCCTAAAGCCATGACCCAGGCATATGCCTACTCAGATACTAATAATATCGCCGCCAAATACCAGGGGTGTGTGGCTTGGCTGACGCCTGATATCGCGGATGATTTTGAAGTGCTGGTTATGGCGGTGCTTGAACAGATTCTCCTTGGAAATTCCGCATCTCCCTTGAGAAAAGCACTCATTGACAGTGCCCTGGGTTCTGCCATGTGTGATGGAACAGGGTTTGATTCAGATAACCGGGACACCATGTTTGTTTGCGGGTTGAAAGATATTGAAGTATCTGCAGTCCCCGAAGTGGAGAACATTGTTTTTAGTACCCTTGAAACCCTTGCTTGCAAAGGAATTGATCAACATTTAATAGATTCTGCCATCCACCAGATCGAATTTTCCCGCAAGGAGATCACCAATACACCATACCCGTATGGTATAAAACTGCTTGTGGGTGTTGCTCCAATCATTGTTCATGAAGGTGATCCCGTAACCGCCATCAATATTGACAATGATTTAAAAAAATTGCAGGAAGAGCTGGCCAAAGGCCCTTTCCTGGAAGGCCGAATTCGCCGGTATTTTCTGGATAATTCACACAGGCTGCTGTTTACCCTTGCCCCGGATAAAGAGATTGAAGCCCGCCAGGCCGAAAATGTACGACATGAACTTCAGAAAATACGAAAATCCCTGGGTGAAGCGGAACTGGCGCAGATCAATAAAGATGCGGCAGCCCTGAAAAAACGCCAGGAAACAGAAGAAAACCTGGATGTTCTGCCCACCCTGGCCCTTGAAGACGTGCCCCCTGATATTGAAATCATTCACCCTGACACCATTAAGGGTATCACCTGTGCCACCGCCTTTGACAAGGCCACTTCGGGGATCCTCTATTTTACCTGCCCGGTAGGTGCCGGAAACATTGCGCCGGATCTTTTCCCCATGGTGCCGTTTTTTGCACGGGCCTTTACGAATGCAGGCACAAAAAGTTCTTCCTATGTGCAGATGGCCGAACGTATGGATCTTTATACCGGCGGTATTTCTATGACTCCTTTTTCCGGCACCCATTTTGACCACAAGGGTGAAGGCCACTCCTTTCTGGCGTTGCAGGGAAAAGCCCTGGATCGGAATATTGATCATCTTTTTGATATGGTGGATGAATATATTAATGACGGTGGATTTAAAGACCATGAACGGCTCAAAAGCCTGATTTTACAATATCAGGCAGGTCTTGAAGCCTCCATTGTTGGGTCCGGGCACATGTATGCCATAACTCTGTCTGCCCGGCACCTGTCAACGGCTGCCGGCATCAATGAACTGTGGCATGGCATCGCCCAGTACACCCAGATCAAGGATCTTACCGCCAGGGTGAATCATGATAACACAGGCTCCCAGGCTCTGGTTGAACTGGAGAAAGACCTTTCTGCCATGGCTGCTGCCGTCATGAGAAAAGATAATTTTAAACCTGCTGTTATCGGGTCTGCTTCGTCCATGATCCAGGCAGATAAGCGCATTGAAAAAATTTACGACAACCTGCTCAATGGCAGCAGCCAGGCCTTTTATACACCGCAGATAGAAACAGATACCCTGCGGCCTTATGATGGCTGGATGACCAATACAGCTGTTTCCTTTGTGGGACAGTCCTTTAAAGCAGTGCGCATGTCCCATGAAGATGCACCGGCCCTGTCCATTATTGCCAAACTTTTGCGTTCCTTGTTTCTGCACCGGGAAATCAGGGAAAAAGGCGGGGCATACGGCGGATTTGCCCTGTACAACATGGAAGAAGGTATTTTTTCATTTGGCTCCTACCGTGACCCCCATATCAAACGGACCTTGGATGTTTATGCAGATGCCTGTGATTTTATCACCCAGGGACAGTTCACCGGGACAGACGTAAAAGAAGCCATCCTTCAGGTCTGTTCGGACATTGATAAGCCGGAAACACCGGCACCTTCTGCCATGAAAGCTTTTTATCGCCGGATCACCAAGTTATCCGATGAGATCCGCAAGGGGTTCAAGGATGCTCTGCTGGGTATGGACAAGCAAAAGGTTGCGGAAACGGCAGGCCGGTATTTTTTCCGGGATGACGCTGCCAAGGGTATTTCCGTGATTTCCTCAAAACCGCTGCTGGATCAGGCCAACCAGGAACTGGAGGCAGAAGGGCGTGCGCCGCTGACCCTTCATAAAATATAGGTATTTGGACGCAAAGTTACAATAGCCTGAACCACGGGAATCACGGAAGAACACGGAAATGAGTTTGATTACTGATAAACTTTGGCAGTCACCCGAAAGTACAGATTGAGGGCTTTGCGCTTTAACTTTCAGTGCTTTCCGTGTCTTCCGTGGTTATAGACAGAAGATGGGGCGATCGTTTTACATTTCAAAAAGTTTGGATATTATTTGTTCCGCTTCTTCAGGCAGTCCTTCCCCGGCTTTGGCAATATCCAGGGTATGGGCGCCCAGCAGACGGTACAGGGCTGAAAATTCCGGTATTTTTTCGTCAATGTCAGCCAGGTGCCGGGACACTGTTTCATGATCCCCCCGGACCACAGGGCCTGTCAGGGCACGGGTGCAGCCCTTGGACCCGATATTAAAAAGGGTGCCTTGGATCAAGGGCGACAAAATTTCAAATGCCACATCTTCCCGAAGCCCTGTTTCCATTAAAAGGGTCAGGGCAAACCGCACCAGGGTAACAAGGTAGTTGGACGCAACCACAGCCGAGGCATGGTAAAGGGTTTTGGATTCCGTTGGGATGGCAAAGGCCTGAGCGCCAAGGGCTGCAGCAATGTCCTTGCCCTGGGAAACGGCATCGGGGTCCCCTTCAACAGAAATATTGATTCCTTCAAAGGGGCTTGCCTGTCCCGGTTCATAAAGGGTAAAGGACTGCAGGGGATGAATGGAGCCCACAACTGCCCCGGCATGTTTTGCCTGGGCAAGAATTTCTGAAGAATGGGCGCCTGACAGGTGAAAAACCATGGTTTCCGGTCCCAGGGCATTTTGTTGGGCAAGATCGCCGCAAATACCCTCTATTAAGCCGTCAGGGGTGGTGATAAAAACAATGTCCCCGGCCCGGGCACACGCAGCAGCCGTATCAAACACCGTGCCGCACCCGGCTGCTGTCCTGGCGGCCTGGGCCGAAGTCCTGCTCCTGCTGAAAAAACCTGCAGGTTGATACCCTTTTTTAAAGAGGAATGCGGCCAGGCAGATCCCCACCCGTCCACAGCCGATCACTGAAAATTTACGTTTGTGCGTATTCATAATTCTATTTGTATTCATGTTCCTTGGCCGGAAAACTGCCATCCTGAACCTCTTTAATATATTCATTGAGCCCCTGGGCAGCCAGTGCAGCTATGTCCACGTACTTTTTCACGAATTTGGGCATAAACCCGTCATTGATACCGAGCATGTCGTGGAACACCAGAATCTGGCCGTCGCAAAAGGGACCGGCGCCGATGCCGATGGTGGGAATGGACAGGGTTTGGGTAATTTTTTCAGCAATGGCAGAGGGAATACCTTCCAGAACCACGGAAAAAGCCCCGGCTGCCTCAACATCCCTGGCGTCTTTGAGCAGACGCTCTTCATCCCGCTGCACCTTGAATCCCCCCATCTGATGTACGGATTGGGGGGTAAGGCCAATGTGGGCCTGGACAGGTATCCCCGCCTTTACCATGGCTGAAATGGCAGGACATACAGCAGCACCGCCTTCAAGTTTTACAGCTGTGGCATCGGCTTCCTTTAAAAACCGCCCGGCGTTTTCAACAGCCTTATCTAGGCCACTCTGGTAGGACATGAAGGGCATGTCACCCACCACCAGGGATCTTGTGCAGGCCCGGGTCACAAGTTTTGTATGATAAATCATTTCATCCATGGTCACGGGCAGGGTGGTGTCCCAGCCCTGGACCGTCATGGCAACGGAATCACCCACAAGGATGAGGTCGATTCCGGCACGGTCCACCATGGCGGCAAAGGGATAGTCATAGGCGGTGAGGGCGGTTATTTTTTTTCCCTCCTGTTTCATCTTCATCAGGCTGGAGGTGGTAATTTTTTTGCTCATGAGTCTCTCCTGGTTTTGGGTTTCATATAAAAAAAAGTTCTAACAAGTTATTAAATGGCTGTTATATACTAGTTTTTGCCGAGTCAAGCCATTTTTTATACCGGACCATTCCGGCCAGCGCCTTGACGGCACGTTCCGGCGAAGGAAAAAATACCCCCTTATAGTCAAGATCGTCATAACGGTAAAGGGTGCGGCTCAATTCATCGGTTAAAAGGCTGACACCGACTACCGGTTTGTTGTATTTCTGTGTCATTTCAACAGTATATCGAGTGTAATACTCTTCCTCTTTGAGAAGGTTTGCCATAAACATGTCTGCCGTTTCCTGTGTTGTATCGGGATCTGTTTTCAAAACAGCGTTTGCCATGGCATTAACCAGGATGCGTCTGCCGTGGATGCCCAGGTGAATGACCGCATCACACCCATCCCATTTTAAAAGTTCCTCCAGGCAGATCATGGGTATTTCCGGGTCTCCTTCGCCCACAATATCCACGGGGTTGCCATGACTCCAGAAGTCCGGCAGGCAGTTATTAAGCCGTTCAATGATTTCTTTGGACAGTTTTGGTACCGCAAGCCCGTATTCTGCACAAAGGTCTGTGGTGACCACACCCCATCCGCCGCCCAGGGTCATGATGGCCACACGTCCTCCCTTAGGCATGGGCAGGGATGAAAATACGGTGGCCATATCTAAAAGCTCCATGGGCTTTTTCACCTGGATGATCCCGGCCTGGGTGCAGGCCGCATTAAACACCCCTGCATCCGAGGCCATGGCCCCGGTATGGCTGGAGGCAGCCTTTTCCCCATCTTGAGTTCTTCCGCCCTTGAGCACCACCACGGGTTTGTTTTTTGACAGCCGGCCGGCAGATTCAAAAAACCGGCGTCCGTCTTTCACGCTTTCGATATACAGCACCACGGTGCGGGTCAGGTCATCACGTTCAAGGGCCTGCATATAATCTTCAATGGTGATCATGGCTTCGTTGCCTGAGCCTACAAACCCCCGGATGCCGATGCCCTGCTGCTCGGCAAAGGAGAGAAGCTGGGTGCCTAGATTGCCCGATTGGGACACAAGGGAGGTGGAGCCGGGAAGAGGAAAGGTATTTGCTCCGGAAAAGTAAAGTGATGCATGGGGATTGCACAGGCCCATGGTGTTAGGGCCGATGACCAGGATACCGGCCTTGCCGGCTGCGGCCATAACCTCATCCTCAAGCTGTTTGCCCTGGTCCCCGACCTCTCTGAACCCGCTGGTGATCAGCACCATGCCTTTGACATGCTTTTTTTCCAGGGCAGGGATCAGGTCCATCACCCGGCTTGCAGGCACGGTTACCACAGCCAGGTCCACATCGCCTTCTATGTCATCAATGGTTTTGTAGACATCCCGGCCCATAATCGTGCCGCCCTTGGGATTAATCAGAAAAATGTCACCTTTGAATCCCCCGGCATAGGCGTTTGTGGGCAACAGATGACCCCATTTGCCCGGGACTGCCGATGCCCCCACAAATGCAATTGTTTTTGGATAAAAGGTTGTGTATAAATCATTTAAATCAATCTTTTGGTGCACATGGGTGTTACAGCTTTCGGGTTTTTCAAGAATCATCAGTCCGTCAACTGCAACAGGTGACCCGTCCGGACTGATAATCAAAGGGTTGATATCAATTTCGCGGATTCCCGGGCAGGCCATGGCCAGGTCAGACAGCCCCCGGAGCACGGATTTAAGCTCTGCACGGTTTACAGCCGCCTCCCTCCTGAATGACCCCAGAAGGGTCTTGGCTTTCAGGTTATCCAGCATGTTATCAAGGTCTGCTTCGGATAATGGGGCAAGCCGCAAAACCATGTCCTTCAAGGCTTCGGTGAGCACACCGCCCACCCCGAACATGATTACCGGGCCAAACTGGGGGTCTCTAAACATGCCTGCGGTAAATTCCCTTCGGCCCTGGATCCGGGGCTGGACCAGGAAGGCTTCAAAACTTTCGCCGGCCCGGGACTTCATCTTTTGAGCCGCTTCCTTTAGATGCACCTCATTGCTGATGCCTACTTCCACCATACCGGCTTCGGTTTTATGCAGCATCTGTTTTGCAAGACCCTTTAGCACAACAGGATAACCGACAGTTTGAGCAGCCCCATGGATATCTTCAATGGATTCCAGTCGTATTTCCTGTACCACGGGCAGTCCCAGTTTTTTGAAAATCTTTTTTGCCCGGTCCTCGTTGAGGCTTTCGATCCCGCTTTTGATGTAATTGTTAATGGTTGCTGTGATCTCTTTGAGCTGGGTCATGCTTTCACTCCGTTGAAAATGATGTCTGAAATACCGGCAGCAGTTTTTTCTATATCCAGGGGTTTGCCGAAAATAACCTCCCCGAGACAGGCATGTTCAATGGCCCCTATAATAACTTTTCGTAAAAGATAGGGGTTTGTATCGGCTGCGATTTCACCTGAGGCAATGCCTTCCCGGATAATCTTAAGGATGGTGCGGGCATAAACGGTTACCATTTCATAGGCACCTGAATTGAAAAAAGCCTGGGAATTTCTGACTTCAAGCAGCAGAATTTTGGACAATAGGCGGTTTTCTAAATACTCTTCAAGGCTGGCAAGAATAATAAGGTCAAGTTTTGCAATACTGGATGTGGCCTGGGCTATTCGGATTTTTATTTTTTCATGGAAATCCTGGAAATGGGCGTTAAGTACTTGGTATAATAGATCTTTTTTGTCTTTAAAATATTTATAAATCAGTCCTTCGGTGACACCGGCATTTTTGGCAATTTGGGCCGTAGTAATGGAGCTAAAATCCTTTTCCTGCATCAGTCTGGAAAAGGATGCCATGATTTTTATCCGTCCGGGGGGATCTGGTTTTTCTTTACCGGTCATATAAAGCA
>JAQYWJ010000083.1:0-3287 GCA_030145005.1 Desulfobacter sp.
AACAGAGGAGCGCATATATGAAAAATACAACTGCGGTGTCAACCCTTAAAGCCGGATTTGAAAACAGTTTTGCAGCTCTTCCGGAAAAATTTTATGAACCGATTACGCCTGAAACCGTACATAACCCTGTGTTGCAAAAATACAACTGGAAATTGAGCCGGGAACTGGGTCTTAATTTCACTAAAGAAACTCAAGAACTGGCAGATTGTCTGGCAGGCAACCTTGTTTTTGCAGATTCCACACCCATTGCCATGGCCTATGCCGGGCATCAATTCGGCAATTTTGTCCCCCAACTTGGCGATGGCCGGGCCATTCTCCTCGGAGAAAAAATCACCCCGGACGGCAAACGTTTGGATGTTCAACTCAAAGGTTCCGGCAGGACCCGGTTTTCAAGGGGCGGAGACGGCAAGTCTCCTCTTGGGCCAGTGATCCGTGAGTACATTGTCAGTGAGGCCATGCATACGTTAGGCGTGCCCACCACCAGGGCCCTGGCAATCGTCTCCACAGGAGAAAGAATCCTGCGCCCGGATGGGGTCCATCCGGGGGGTATCATGACCCGAGTCGCATCGGGTTTTGTCCGGGTGGGCAGTTTCGAATATTTTGCCGCCCGGGGCGATGAAACGGCAATACGCAAGCTTGCCGACTACGTCATTGCCCGCCATTATCCTGAACTTCCGGCAAAAAAAGACCGGTACAGGCAATTTTTTTCATCGGTAGCCAAAAAGCAGGCCCGGCTTGTGGCCAAATGGATGCAGCTTGGATTTATTCACGGTGTCATGAATACGGATAACACCTCAATTTCAGGGGAGACCATTGATTATGGACCCTGTGCATTTATGGATTATTATGACCCCAACATGGTCTTCAGTTCCATTGATACCATGGGAAGATACCGTTATGCCAATCAGGGCGCCATCATGAAGTGGAATCTGCACTCTCTTGGCATTTGTTTACAAACGCTTTTAGGAAAAACAGATGAAGAGGCAGTGGATGTAATTGATGCCACCCTGTCCGAATTTGAACAGGAATTTTTTCACGCCCAAAGCGTTGGTCTACTTAAAAAAATCGGGATAAAAAATCCTGGTGACCAGGATTCTTCCCTTCTTGGGGAACTGCTTGCCCTCATGCAGAACCAAAAAGCCGATTTTACCCTGACGTTTCGCTATCTGGCAGATCATATCAGGCAAGGTTCAAATATGACGCCGCAATTCCAAAAACTTTTCAAAGCGCCGGATGCGGTTGCAGCCTGGCTTGAATCATGGCAACAGCGGCTGGCTAAAGAAAATAGTCCTGAAGTCATTCAGGTACAAATGAACCGGGTCAATCCCCTTTTTATTCCAAGAAATCATCGAATTCACAAGGCGATTGAGGATGCGGAAGCCAGAGATGATTTCAGTCAGGTACACCTGCTGACGACGCTTTATGAAAACCCTTTTACTGAACAGCCGGATTTTACCGATTATGCCCAAGCACCCGCCAATGAAGAACGGGTAACCCGGACCTTTTGCGGCACTTGATATATAACCTTGTTGCCTGCTGAACAATTCATTGAGAATTACAGCTATTTTATCTATTTACTTGACAAAACAGGAGGTTTTATTCCATTTTATATGAAAGTCCTAATAAGTTCTTAAATTACTTTCATGTTTAGTTGTGGGTTGAACCTAGGTGTTGATAGATCAGCTCAGCCGATGGCTGTTATTAATAATCTCCAATTTATTTTTAAACAGGCTCTTAATCTAACACGAAAGGTAAATTCCTGTGAATAACGATCAAAATTTTACGGTAATGGTCGTGGATGACGCCCAGGAAAATATCGATATTCTCGTTACGGTTCTGGGACACCAGTTTAACGTATGCAGTGCCATGGACGGTAAATCCGCACTGGCGAAAATTGCCAAGGATCCGCCTGATCTGATTCTTCTGGATATCATGATGCCGGAAATGGATGGTTTTGAAGTCTGCCGACAGCTTAAAAGTCAGGCCGAAACCCAGGATATTCCTATCATCTTTCTAACGGCCAGAACCGATGAGGAAAGTGTTGTGGAAGGATTTCAAGCCGGCATAGTGGATTACATTACCAAACCATTTAATACCACCGAATTGCTGGTGCGCGTGAAGACACAGCTTGAACTGAGCCATTCTCGAAGGGAAATGAAAAGAATTAATGCAAGATTGGAACACTTAGTCATCCATGACGATTTAACAGGCCTTTACAACACGCGTTATCTGTACGATGAGCTGTATCAATTGCTCGAACGCAGTAAAGCTGAAAATAAATCCTTTGCCCTGCTTTTTATGGATATCGATAATTTCAAATATGTTGTGGACACCTACGGGCATCTAAACGGCAGCCGGGCACTTCGAGAAATTGCCGACACCATCATGGAATCAATTTCACAACCATGCTACGGGGTGGCATATGGTGGAGATGAATTTGTCATCGTATTGCCGGGATTCAATAAGGATCAGGCAATCAAAACAGCCGAAAGCATTCGTAACCGGATGAAACAGACAACTTACCTGAGCAGCGAAGGGTGTAACGTGAACTTGAGCGCAAGCCTTGGCATCGCAGCCTACCCTGATGATGCAACAGAAACAAGGGCCCTGCTGAACCTGGCGGACCAGCTGATGTTCAGAATAAAAGAAACCAGCAAAGACGCCATTGGCTGCCTTGCCAACGCATCCGGTTCAGATCGGCCCCAGCCCCCAAGCACCCTGATAAATTAGAACGGCTCGTAAAAAGACTTGATCAGTCCCAGGACATAATCAATATCAGCATGGGTGTGGCAGGCGTTGATCTGAAACCGGATGGTTTCATCTCCCTTAGGAACAACCGGAAAGGTTAAGCCCACCACCAGTACACCGTTTTCGTAAAGAAAATTTACCAGATCATGGGTTCTGCCGGTATCCCTGACCATGAGAGGCACTATGGGATGGGGCCCGTCAATTGATTCAAGGCCCATGTTCTTAAGACCGTTGCGAAAGGCTGTGGTTACTGTGCCTAAGTGATCCAGAAGGTCCAGACCCTGGTCACTGTCACAGATATCAATGGCGGCCACGGCAGCAGCACAGTCTGCAACGCTTAAGGGATTTGTATAGATATAGGTATCTGCCTTTTGGCGAACCGCTTCAATCATGGTATCACTTGCTGCGATAAACCCGCCGTTGACCCCGAAGGCTTTGCCGAAAGTGCCGACAATGACGTCGGGCCGGACGCCTGTATACTCGCTGGTTCCCCGGCCTGTTGCGCCATATGCCCCGATGCCGTGTGAGTCGTCCACAAC
>JAQYWJ010000083.1:3387-8772 GCA_030145005.1 Desulfobacter sp.
ACTTTTCCTGACTGTCCCGACCGCATAACATCAAATCCTTTTTGAAATTCAGTGTAATGGAACCTGTGGGTAATCAAAGGGGAAATATCAAGTCCGCTTTGAACCATGGCGGTCATTTTATACCAGGTTTCAAACATCTGCCGTCCATATATTCCCTTGATGGTGAACATGTTAAAGACAACTTTGTTCCAGTCCATGGGGATTTGTTCAGGCTGAATGCCGAGAAGCGCGATTTTGCCGCCATGAAACATGTTATCCAATATGTCGTCAATTGCTGCAGGACTCCCGGACATTTCCATGGCCACGTCAAACCCCTCTCTCATGCCAAGTTCCTTTTGAACCTTGGCAAGGCTTTCTCTTTCCGGATTCACGGTCCGGGTGGCCCCTGCCTTTTCGGCAAGACCTAAACGAAAAGGATTAATGTCCGTGACCACAATATTTCTGGCACCTGCATGTTTTGCAATGGCCGCTGCCATGCATCCTATGGGACCTGCGCCTGTGATCAGTACATCTTCGCCAAGTACGTCAAAGGTTAAAGCGGTATGAACAGCATTTCCCAAAGGGTCAAAACAGGCAAGAACGTCCAGGGGAATTTTTTCATCACAAAACCACACATTGGTGACCGGGATGGATAGGTACTGGGCAAAGGCACCGGGCCGGTTGACGCCCACGCCTTTTGTGTCCCGGCACAGATGACGACGCCCGGCAAGGCAGTTTCTGCAATGGCCGCAGATGATATGACCTTCCCCGGAAACCAGATCCCCGGGGCTGCAATCTTTTACATGGGAACCGACAGCAACAACTTTGCCCACAAATTCGTGCCCAATGTGCATGGGCACGGGAACATTTTTTTGGGACCATTTATCCCAGTTGTAAATATGCACATCCGTGCCGCAAATGGCCGTCTTTAAAATTTTAATAAGCACTTCGTTATGGCTTATACCGGGAACCGGTATCTCTTGCAGCCACAGTCCTTTTTGGGGATGGGCCTTTACCAGGGCTTTCATGGTATTGGGGATGGATGGATTCATGATAAGAAAAATCCTTTTTTCAAAAGGTTTTCTTATATCCTGCCTTTGTTTATATAAAATGTCAATGGCAGTGTTTTTGTATATTTTAAAGGCCTTTAATCATTTCAATTGTTCGTCCCACGGCAAACGGCGTACACTGCAGTCCGACGCTGCCGTTTTTTACCCAGAGCCGGACCATGGAGACCGAATCACCTGCCGGACTTGTAATACGGGGCTGCTCCTCTATTGACAGAATATCTTTTAATTTGAAATCATAGTAAAAGGTCTGCCCACCAAATGGATCTGCTACCAGAATAACGCGCTCTTTTCCATATGGATGTTTTTTGGGTGATCCATAAAATGAGCAGCAATTTTTTTTATCAAAATCCATGTTTCTGACATATTTCTTCAGTTCAAAGGCATCTTTAAGTTCAAGAAAATTTTTAATTTCCATATAAACGCTCCTTGATTAAATATCAGTTAGTTGAATTCACCCCCCTACCGTAAAAGCATATAAATCCGTACCTACCGGTGTCAAGGCAAAAGAAAGCGCCATCTTCTTTAGTTAACAAGATTTTGCTGCAGTCAACTGCCGGCGTAACCTTGATATCTTGAAGATGACGCTTCCTCCCCGAAACGGCCCGAATGGTTCGCAATCTTTGGCAGGTAATGCTTTTTCTCAAGATTGCAAAATAGTTTTATGGGCAGAAAGCCTGGAAACCCTCAGGTTTCGTCGTATCCGCTTAATCATCACATTAGAAGTTGATCTGCCATTTCATGCCGTAGTAAAAAATCTCAGTGTCGCCGTCTTCTTTACCGTCCAAGACACCAACTTCAGGAACAACGAACACACCGGGCGCCAGATTGATGGTGGTATTAATATAGTATGTGGCGGATTCATCTTCATCATTGTCATCAAGTTCGGTCTGATTATAACCGTAACCGGCTTCAACAGTAAAGGTGTCATTAATTTTATAACCGGCAACCAGCATGAAACCAATACATTCGTTATCAAGCAACTTTCCACCAGAGAATTCTGCAAAACCGTCATCTATGGCATAGTCGCCGTCAACAGAAATCCAGATTAAGTTACCGGCATTCTGACCATAGTAAACATCGCCTTTCATAAAAAAACCAGCCATATCAAACTGAGCACCTAAAGCCAGAAGATAGGAATCAACATCCTCCTCGTCTCCGCCAAGAGTGGCCTCAAAGGTACTGTACCCGGCACCGAAGTCAAGGGAAACCATATCAAGGTCAAGGGTGTAACCAACTTCAATGGCAGGAATTGTGGCTTCAGTCGTTCCGTTAAAACCGGCTTTGTTGTTGTTTACAGTGTCGTCCGGGTTAATAAAAGCAATTTTAAAGCCACCAAAAGTCAGACGGAGCTGAGCTTCGCGATGGGAATAGACAGCACCATGTGGCAGCAGATCACCATCATGCCCAAAGACCTGGTTGGACCATAGCCAGCATAGAGGCGTATAATTCTGGCCCACTAGTAATTTACCGGTACCAAAATCCCATTCACCATAAAGCAAACGGATATTGGCGTTGCCACCGGAAGCTCCATATTCAAAACGTCCGGTCAGTTCATCAGATACTTTAACCTTTGCACCGATACGGGAGTTAACCTGAAGGTATTCAGAATATTGTGTGTTGCCGTCAGGGCCTGAAATTTCGTCAGTATCAGACCAGAAGGTGCCGAGACGAGCACTTCCATAAAAATTCCACTCTGCTGCATAGGCAGAACCCACCATCAAAGCAAGTGCTGCCAGAACTACAATAACCTTTTTCATCTTTTTCTCCTTTTTAAAATCAAACTACAAATGCTCAGCAAAACCTGATTGGCCCAGAGTCCTACGATGATTATAAGATTTTTGTCAACCTTTTTGTTTCTGTATATAGAATTGACACAGAGAAATAGAAAAAGCAGATAGCAAGAAATTAAGGCGGCGCTTCAATACATTTTGAAACGCCGCCTTTTTACCGATTTAATATTAGAAGGTAAGGACAAGGGAAAAGCCTTCACCGTTCCAAAATTGCCTGCCGGCTTCAAGCAAGATCAAACCGGTCAAGATTCATGACCTTATCCCAGGCCGTAATAAAATCAGTTACAAATTTTTCCTTGGCATCCTCGCCGGCATACACTTCACAAAGCGCCCGCAGCTGGGAGTTTGAACCAAATACCAGATCCACACGGGTACCGGTCCATTTCAGCTTACCGGTTGTCCGGTCACGGCCTTCAAACACCGTATCGTCATCTGGGCCGGCTTTCCAGACCGTTCCCATATCCAATAGATTGACGAAAAAGTCATTGGTCAAAACGCCTGGACGCTGGGTCAAAACGCCGTGCTGCACTTGTTTGAAATTGGCATCCAGAACGCGTAATCCTCCGATGAGTACGGTCATCTCCGGAGCGGTCAATGTCAGCAATTGGGCTTTATCCACCAGCAGCTCCTCGGCCGGAACCGTATATCTTTTTTTAAGATAGTTGCGGAACCCGTCGGCTATGGGTTCGAGTACGTCAAAGGAATCAATATCGGTCTGCTCTACTGATGCATCCGTGCGCCCCGGGGAGAATGGCACTATCACGTCAAATCCGGCATCAGCCGCTGCCTTTTCAACACCGGCACATCCGGCCAGCACAATCAGATCCGCCAGGGACACCTTTTTTCCACCGGTCCGGCTGGTGTTAAACGCCTGCTGAATCCCTTCAAGGGTATTAAGAATAGCAGTAAGCTGATCCGGTGCATTCACCGCCCACGCATTCTGGGGGGCTAAACGGATGCGTGCTCCGTTCGCTCCGCCACGTTTGTCCGAGCCGCGAAATGTTGACGCAGACGCCCAGGCTGTAGAGACCAGCTGGGAAACAGTCAGCCCAGCACCCAAAATCTTTTGTTTGAGTTCGGTGATATCCCCGGCGTCAACAAGTTCATGGTCTGCCTGGGGCACCGGATCCTGCCAGATCAAATCTTCCTGGGGAACATCAGGGCCAAGATACCGGGCCTTGGGCCCCATATCGCGATGGGTCAGCTTGAACCACGCCCGGGCAAAGGCATCGGCAAACGCCTCTGGGTTCGCCAGAAAATGCCGGGAAATGGGTTCGTAAATCGGATCGAACCGCAGAGACAGGTCAGCGGTGGTCATCATGGGGCGATGCTTTTTGGATGGATCATGGGCATCGACCACCATATCTTCATCCTCAACATCCTTTGCCAGCCACTGGTGAGCGCCGGCTGGGCTTTTGACCAATTCCCACTCGTATTTAAACAGCACCTTGAAATATCCCATATCCCATTGGGTGGGATTGGGCTTCCAGGCGCCTTCGATACCGCTGCTGATGGTGTCGCCGCCCTTGCCGCTGCCGTGACTGCTTTTCCATCCCAACCCCATCTCTTCAAGCGGGGCCGCCTCGGGTTCCGGTCCGACCAGAGCCGCATCGCCGGCGCCATGGCATTTACCGAATGTGTGGCCCCCGGCCACCAAAGCGACTGTCTCTTCGTCGTTCATGGCCATCCGGGCAAAGGTTTCCCGCACATCAATACCGGATGCCACCGGATCCGGATTACCGTCCGGCCCTTCGGGATTTACATAGATTAAGCCCATCTGTACCGCAGCCAAAGGATTTTCAAGATCACGTTCCCCGGAATATCTGCTTTTGGGCTTATCGCTGGTCGCCAGCCACTCTTCTTCTGCCCCCCAGTAGATATCCTCCTCGGGCTCCCACACGTCTTCACGGCCGCCGGCAAATCCAAAGGGTTTAAGCCCCATGGATTCAATGGCGCAGTTCCCGGCCAGCACCATGAGATCGGACCAGGAAATTCTGTTGCCGTATTTCTTTTTAACGGGCCACAAAAGTCTTCGGGCCTTATCAAGGTTTACGTTATCCGGCCAGGAGTTCAACGGGGCAAACCGCTGGGTGCCGTTGCCGGCCCCGCCCCGGCCGTCCATGATACGATAGGTACCGGCGCTGTGCCAGGCCATCCGGATGAAAAAAGGGCCGTAATGGCCGTAATCTGCAGGCCACCACGCCTGGGAATCGCGCATTAAATCAAACAGGTCCTTTTTCACGGCTGAAAGATCAAGTTTTTTAAACGCTGCCTTGTAGTCAAACGAATCCCCCATGGGATTGCTTTTCCGATCATGCTGGTGAAGTATTTTCAAATTTAATTGATTAGGCCACCAGTCGCGATTGGACTTTCCCCGGCTTCTCGACTCTCCTGCGCTTCTACCGGTAACCGGGCATTTTCCTTCTTCATTCATAACTGATCTCCTTTAAATAATGTACGTTACTTAGGAACACGGTTGTTGAAAAACAGCACTGTTATTTCGGGATACCCTTTAATGAAGATATTTACTAAATGATAATAATTAC
>JAQYWJ010000084.1 GCA_030145005.1 Desulfobacter sp.
CTTCGCCAACGGGGACGGAAGCGATACGGTCGGTTCTTTTAACCAGGTCGCCTTCTTTGATAACCTTGTCATCACCAAGAATAGCAACACCGACGTTGTCTTCTTCAAGGTTGAGTGCCAGCCCCAGAATACCGCCGGGAAATTCAACCAGCTCCATGGCCTTTACTTTTTCCAAACCATAAACACGGGCAATACCGTCACCCGCTGACAGAACGACACCTGTTTCGCTCAGATCAACCTGCGCATCAAATCCTTTAATTTGATCTTTTATAATCTGGCTTATTTCTTCTGCTTTAATTTCCATTATAAACTCTCACCTTTTTTTAAAGTTTCCCTCATATTGATCAGCTGGGTTTTTACGCTGCCGTCAAGAACAAGATCGCCGATTTTTGTGATAATACCGCCGATAAGACTTGAATCCTTTTGAACATCAAGCACAACGGTTTTACCGGTTTTCTTAGTCAAAGACTTCTGAATTTTATTAATGTTTGTCTTGGACAGGTTCGTGGCGGCCACAACACTTGCCCTGACAACACCCTTAAGTTCATCAGCCATTGCATTATAATAGATAGCAATGTCTCTGAGAAAACCGATCCTGCCTTTATCAAAAAGCAATGACAAAAAAGAATTCATCACTTTTGAAAAACCTGCAGCAGCAATTACCGACTCAAGAAGCTTTTTACGATCACTTTTTCTGATTAGCGGGTTGGTAAGGGCCTGTTCAAACCCCTGCTGGGAATCTAAAAGCCCAACCATTGCGGAAAGTTCATTATTGTACCCGTCCGCCTGACCATCCTCCTGGCCTATAAAAATTAACGCCTTGGCATAACGCCTTGAAACTGCAAGATTCTTCATTATGCCTCCACCTTTTTCAAGTATTCATCGACCAGACGGTTCTGATCCTGGGTTGTGATGGATTTTTTAATGAGCGCCTGTGCCTGCTCCATTGCACGATCCACAACTTCCTGCTTAAGAACCGTTTTTGCAGCTTTGAACTCTTGTTCGATATTGCGTTTTGCCATATCTTCGAGTTTTTCAGCCTGGGCTTCAGCCTCTTCGAGAATTCTTTTTTTGGCCTCTTCACCCTGTTTGATGTAATCCTCAACAATCTTTTCAGATTCCTGTTCAAGATTTCTAAACCGGGCTTCGTATTCGGCAAGTTTTTTCTCTGCGTCGGCTTTTTTCTGTTCCAGGTCT
The DNA here is from genome assembly GCA_030145005.1 of Desulfobacter sp. Classification (GTDB taxonomy): domain Bacteria; phylum Desulfobacterota; class Desulfobacteria; order Desulfobacterales; family Desulfobacteraceae; genus Desulfobacter. Next base: position 1,198 of record JAQYWJ010000084.1, read on the forward strand.
GTCAATTCTTCTTCAATCCCCTTTGTACGGGAAGAAAAGAACTGCGCCACCGGCTTTTTAGCGATGAAAAAGCAGCCAAGCGCAAGGAGAACGAAGTTGAGCACTTTCCAGGTATCAACATCCTTCCATGCGTTGTGATGGACTGCTTCACCGTTACCGCCGCCGGAAGCCCAGACCACTGTCGCACCAGCCACAAGGGCGACGACAGTTGCGGAAACCTTAAGGTGTTTTTTCCAATCAATTTTTTTCATTAACATGCCCTCCCAAGAATCTTTTCGCCGATGGCTTTGGCATATACCTCAACCTCGGCCTCAAGTGCTTTGCGGGCCTGTTCGGTTTCTTCAGCCACCTGTGCCTTGATTTGGGCAAAGTTAGCCTGCGCTTTCTGATTGATCCGGGTAATAATTTCCTTCTCCTGAGCAGACGCCTCCTCGATGAACACCTCTTTTTGCTTGAGGCCTTCACCCCTTGCCTGTCTTAACCCTTCTTTGTAATCATCCTTTTGTTTTTCAAGATCATCCGAGGCTCTTTCAACACCTGAACTTAAGGTGCCGACCTTGGCTTTTCTTTCGAGAATGACATTTCGAATGGGTTTGAACAGAACCAGGTTGAGGAGGAATAGCAGGACAAGAAAATTGACCATCTGATATACTGCTGATATATCAGGAATCACAGTTATCATAAAATTCCTCCGCCAGTTAATAATTACAAAAAAATCAACTACTTATATCCTATTGGCTGAAATCACTCGGATTCCGCCTAAATGCTTAGAATGATCGAGATTTGAGTACCATCCAGTAAGCTTTTTGTCAACACAGAATACAGCAATTCTAAATAGTATTTAAACGAAAAGTCACCCATCTGCGCCTTGCATATGGGCAATTTTTCACCCAAACACGGGTTTTCGGTCAGGCACTAACATAGAGAGAGAGAACAGGGTTCAGGCCGTGTTGAATTTTCGCATGCTGATATTCAGCAAAATACCAAAGCCGACCATGTTGGTCACAACCGAGGATCCCCCATAGGAAACCAGGGGTAAAGGCACCCCGACCACAGGCATCAGGCCCATAACCATGCCGACATTGATAAAAATCTGCCAAAATATCATAATGGTAATACCCATCGCCAAAAGGGAGCCAAACATATTTCGGCAATTATAAGAAATATTCACCCCCAAAAACAGCAAAAGAAAGTAGAGGGTCAGTAGCACAGCACACCCCAAAAGCCCCCACTCTTCGGCCAATACGGAAAGAATAAAATCCGTATGCTGTTCAGGCAAAAAATTTAAAGCATTCTGGGTCCCATGGAGAAACCCCTTCCCGGTAAGCATGCCGGAACCTATGGCAATCTTGGACTGGATGATGTGATAACCTGCACCAAGGGGGTCCCGCTCAGGATTCAAAAAGGTTAAAATCCTGTCCTTCTGATAATCCTTAAGACCAAAAAACCATACCAGGGGAACCAGAGAGAGCCCCGCCCCCCCCAGAATGAATAAAACTTTTTTTTCGACTTTTACAAATATAGTAAGACAGCCGGCAATAAGCAGAAGCAAAAGCCCTGTACCAAGATCGGGCTGGATAAAGATGAGGCCAAAGGGGATAATACATAAAATCGCAGGCTTAATCAGATGCCTGAAGCCTAAACCTTCGGGACTGATACTATCTGCGAACACCGAAGCCAGGCTGATTATCAAAGAAATTTTCATCAATTCCGAGGTCTGTATCCGAACAGGACCCAACACCAGCCAGCGCTGGGAACCGCCGCCGGTATGCCCCACAAGCCAGGTGGCCACCAAAAGTCCGACACATGCGGCATATATAAGGAAATGTAATTTGGCAAACTCTTTAAAATCAATGACAAGACAGCCCATCATGATGACAAACCCAACGGCAAGCCAGACAACCTGTCTTTTAAACAGGGGATGCAGGTCAGTTCCGGCATATCCGGCTGTCACCGCCGAATAAAGGATGGTCAGCCCCAAAATGCAAATAAAGAAAATAACTAAAAGAAATCCCCAGTCAAAATTTGATACGAGACGGCGGTCAAACATTTTTTCACTCCACATGTGCCTGGTCGTGCTTGACCACGGCAGTTGGGACTTCAGGGTCCTCGAGATAGGCATGAATCAGCTCTCTTGCAACGGGAGCAGCCGCACTGGAGCCATGCTCCCCATGTTCAATGATCACGGCAATGGCTATTTTAGGGTTCTGTGCAGGCGCATAACAGACAAACCAGGCATGATCCTGGAGGGTGCGCCTCAGTTTTTTGTTATTAAATTTTTCCCCGGCTTTGCGGGAAAAAACCTGTGCAGTACCTGTTTTTCCGGCGATTTGAATGCCGGGAAGACGGATGCGCCGGGCAGTGCCATGGTTGCCATGAACAACTTCTAAAAGCCCTTGTCGCACAACAGCCAAATTTTTTTTAGACGCCGGCAACCCACCGGTAATATCGGGTTCAATTTCCCTTATCACCTGCCCTTTTGCATCCTGAACGGATCTGACAAGCCTTGGCCGATAAAGGGTCCCATTATTCCCAACCGCAGAAATGAACACCGCCATCTGCAAAGGGGTAACCAGATTAAACCCCTGGCCGATACTGATGGACAGGGTTTCACCAGCCTGCCAGGGCTCCTTGAACCGCTTTTTTTTCCATGCTGAAGTGGGGATCAAACCTGGGCGCTCATGGGTCAGACGAATGCCGGTCAACCGCCCCAGACCAGAGCCATGTGCATACCTTGCCAGGGCATTGACCCCAACTTTTTCGCCGGTCTGATAAAAAAACACATCGCAGGACTGGGCAATGGCATCCACAACATTTAAATTGCCATGTCCGTATCTATTCCAACAATGGTAGCGCCGATTGCCAAACTTATAAAATCCCGGGCAGAAAAAGGTTGAATTGCGGTCAATGACCTTTTCTTCAAGCCCTGCCAGGGCCGTGATAGTTTTATATGTGGACGCCGGGGGATATTCCGCCTGAATAGCCTTGTTGTTCATGGGTCTGCCCGGATCATCTCGTAAGGCCTGCCATTTCTTGCTGGAGATACCGCCAATAAAATCATTCTGGTCAAAACTGGGCGATGATGCCATAACCAGCACATCTCCGTTTGAAGGGTCAAGGGCCACAACGGCCCCATCATTCTCCCCAAGCAAGCTTTCAGCCTTTTGCTGAAGTGATAGATCCATTGTCAGGACCAAATCCTTTCCGGAAACAGGTTCCACAGTCTTCAGTATTTTTATCACCCGGCCGTTTACGTCCACTTCGACCTGGTGCCCCCCCCTTTTGCCCTGCAGATCCGCCTCAAAGCTTTTTTCAATCCCGTACCGACCAATGGAGTCTCCGGATCTGACATTAGGAAATTTACCGGAAGCCAATTCTTCCTTATTGATCTCGCCAAGATAGCCGATAAGATGGGCAGCGGTTTTCTTATGGATATAATTCCTGGTGGGTTCAATATCAATGTGAATACCGGGCAGATCAAACTGATGGGCCTCTATGACCGCAAGCAGATCCCTTGTTATGTCCCGTTTAAGGACAAGTGGTTTGTAAAACGCCGCTCTCCCCGCTTTTTTTATGCTTGCCGTCAGGTCTTCATAGGAATCGCCGGTCAGTTCAGCCAGGCGCTCAAGGGTTTCCTTCAGGGGTTTGGCATCCTCCAGTACAATGGTCAAGTCAAAGGCCGGCCGGTTGTCCACGAGAAGATTATGATGGCGGTCATAAATCAGCCCCCTGGATGATTTTATACTTTTAAGCCGGACGCAATTGGTCATTGAGAGCCGCCGATACTCTTCCCCATGAATCATCTGAAGATAAACAAGCCTTAAAAAAAGAACGCCAAAAATAAAAACAATGCACAGACCGGCCCCTATATATCGATGCTTGATCCAATCCCTATCTGAATTTTTATTAATTACGCCCACATTACCCTCTATATTTGCGAGCCATGTGCCGGCAGGACTGTTTTACGGCATGTAAAAATTTCTGGTGCACGATTCCCATAAACCAGACGCCGATAGGAATACCGACAGCGGCCCAGAAGACCTGACCAATGCAAAGGCGGTAATCTGTAGCCGCAATTGCCTTGTGACCCTGGAACAGAAAAACACTGAAGATAACCAGGCCCTGATAAATACAGGCGGATACAAGGCTGACAATAAAGACAAAAATAGCGCTGCGCTGAAAAACCAGTCGGCGCAGAAAAAAAATGATCAGGTAAATACACAGATACGCGGTGGTATGAAGTAAGAACGGTGAACCTGACAGGCTGTCCATGATGCTGCCGATGATTATAAGACAGAAAGGCACACAGTAGCGTGGGGAAAAAAGGCTTAGGTACAATACATTGATGATCATCAAATCGAAACAGTAGGGAAACCAAAAAAAATCCGGGATAATGACAGTTTGAATGATAACCAGAAATAGGGTTAAAAAGAAAAAAAATATGAAATTCATCATACTGGAAGCATCCGCCTGTCAATCGGCATTTTTATATACCAGCACTTCTTCAAGCTTGTCAAAATCTACAGCAGTTTTTATGATGATATCCTGGAACAGCTGGGAATGATTTTTTTTTACATCAAGTACCGTTCCGATTCTCAATCCTTTTGGGAATACCTGATCCAACCCTGAGGAGACAATAACCTGTCCTTGTTGCACCTGATCTTTTCTCAAAGTATATACAAAGGAACAGGTGTCTTCATTATTGCCCTTGACCATGCCGCGAACCCGGGTCTCCTGGATCAGCGCGTCAACAGCTGAATTGCGGTCGGTAATCAGCAGCACCCGGGAAAAACGGCCGGACACTTTAATAATTTGCCCTACGATTCCTTCTGACACCAGCACCGGAAGACCTTTGATGAACCCGTCTTTTTCACCCTTATCAATCATGATGGTTTTAAACCAGGGCGACGGATCCCGGGCAATCACCTGGGCTGCCACATAAGCCGCAGGCATTGAACTTTGGAAATTGACAAATTTCTTTAAACGGGCATTTTCAAGCTCAAGCTCTTTGCACCTGTTGGCTGTGTGTCGGGCCTTTGACACCTCACCTCTCAATGCCTGGTTCTCTTCCACGGCAAGCACACAGAAAAAATAGGTCTGCCATACCGATTCAGTAAAACCGATAATACGGGAGGTCACAAACTGAAAAGGAGATGTAAGGGTTATGGCCAGTCTTTCAACACCACTATCCGGCAGGGTCTCCCGGCTGGACATGGTGATTACGGTAAGCGCCACCGCAATAAAAAAGCCCACGCCGACAATAATCATGATCCGCCTGGAAAACATTACCTTTAGCTGATGACCACTTCTTTAAGAATTTCAATACTGTCAAGGGATTTGCCGCAGCCCAGTGCCACAGTGGATAAGGGGTCATCAGCCACGACAATGGGAAGACCGCATTTTTCTCTAAGCAGCTTGTCCAGATTTTTCAACAAGGCACCACCACCGGTTAAAACAATGCCGGAGTCCACGATATCAGCGGCCAGTTCCGGCGGGGTTTGTTCCAGGGCAATGCGAACGGTTTCGACAATCGCTTCAATCTGCTCGGAAATAGCCACCCTAACCTCTTCGGAATCAATGGCCAATATCTTAGGAATTCCGGAGACCAGGTCCCTGCCCTTGACTTCAATGGTCTCAAGGTGCTCCGGATCAGGATAGGCATTGCCGATTGTTGTTTTGATAATTTCTGCGGTTCTTTCGCCGATGAGCAGATTATATTTGCGTTTGATATGCTGGCTGATGGAGGCATCCATCTTGTCCCCGGCCACTCTCAAGGAACGGGTATACACGATCCCGGCCAGGGAGATGACCGCCACCTCAGTAGTCCCCCCGCCGATGTCCACAACCATATTACAGGTGGGTTCCGTAATGGGAAGGCCTGCGCCGATTGCTGCAGCCATGGGTTCTTCTATAAGAAAAACCTCCCTGGCACCGGCAGATTCCGCGCTTTCCCTGACCGCTCGTTTTTCCACCTGGGTGATGCCGGAAGGTACGGCAATAATAATCCTTGGGCGAACTAAAGTTTTTCTGTTGTTATGAACTTTACGGATAAAATGCTTGAGCATGGCTTCGGTGACTGCAAAATCAGCAATAACCCCGTCTCGCATAGGTCGGATGGCCACAATATTGCCCGGTGTCCTTCCCAGCATGCGCTTTGCTTCCAGCCCCACCGCCAGCACTTTGTTTTTGGCCCGGTTGTCCGTTTTAACCGCCACCACTGAAGGTTCACTTAATACAATTCCTTTGCCCTTAACATAAACCAGCGTATTTGCAGTGCCAAGATCAATGGCCAGATCATTGGAAAAGGCCCCAAGCAAAGTATCAGTTACAAAGTTCATTTGTCCTCTTTCATACAAATTGGGAGTTGTGTTTTATCAAATAGATAATGAAAAAATACTGCTAAAAATATAGTTGCTAACAAACTTAGGTTTTTTTTACAAGAATAAAAGTGTTTCACACCTGTATATTGTCTTTATAAACAGATGCGATCAAATCATGAATCCTGGGCCTGAATTTCCTTATATCAATATTTTCCCGGCTCGGATGTACCCGATTGGTTAAAAGTACCGTGATCAGACCGTTGTCAGGATCTATCCAAAAGGATGTGCCGGTAAAGCCTAAGTGTCCGACAGATCGTTTAGAAAAAAAACGACCTGATGACGCGTTTCCTTCACTTGGAGAATCAAAACCTGCCGGACGCACCATCCCATTTTTTTTATCAGCAAAACATCGAATGACCGAAGAATTTATTACTTTGGTTTCTTTATTTTCAAGGGCCTGCAGGATCTGACAGCATAGGCGATGAACCCCGGCAGCAGTGCCAAACAGACCGGCATGTCCTTCAATGCCGCCTGCAGCCCAGGCATTTTCATCTTCCACCTCCCCCAGCATCATTTTTCTTCGCCAGGGACAACGAGAGGTCGCGGCAAAAACAAGGGAAGGTTTATCCTTCTCGGGCCTTGTCAAATCAGAGCAAAGCGGATTGAAAAACAAATCATAAATTTTTAAAGGCGCAAAGATCCGGTCATTAACAAATGTGTCCAGCCGGACGCCGGACAGATGCTCCACCACCCAGGCCAAGAGAATAAACCCCAGATCACTGTAAATTTCCTTGGAACCGGGCTCATATTCCAGGGGTTCTTCCAGTACCAGCTGCCGCAGGCACTTTCCGGCTGCTATGCCGGGGACAGGGGCAGGAAGCGATTTAAAATACGGACGGTGGGCAGGCAGACCAGACCTGTGGCGCAGCAACATGTCAATGGTGATCTCGGCTTTGCCCGTTCCACAGGCAGCCGGCAGGGCGTCCCTTAAACAAGTTTTCTGGGATAACTGCCCTGAGGCAATCAGATCTGCCACAGCCAGGGCTGTGGCCAGGGGCTTGGTCAGGGAAGCCAGATCAAAAACCGTATTCAATGTCACAGGTTCCCCAAACCTTATGCCTGTTACACCAAAGGCCTTGTGGTAAAAAACACGGTTTCTGTGCGCCCACAGCAGCACAGCACCCGGAAACACACCGTCAATCACAGCATTGGCCATGGCGCCATCAATCTTTTGAAACGC
>JAQYWJ010000085.1 GCA_030145005.1 Desulfobacter sp.
TTGGAAGCCGTCGTGGACCGTGTGGGAACAGATTTTCATCCCCTATCCAAACAAGCCAAGGATATGGGCTCTGCAGCGGTTTTTGTCTCTATTGCCATGGCGGTACTTGTGTGGCTGCTCATTTTAACCCCAAGGTTGGGGTTAATTTAGAATTTGTTATTTAAATCAGATCCGGGTATCTTCAAAAAAAGGTTTCACAATTGGAAAATTTTAATATGAATATTTTAGTTGTTGAAGATGACAAGGGCCTTTTGGATCAGTTGGAGACCACCCTTAAAAAAAAACATTACGGGGTGGATATCGCCGACAACGGAGAGCTGGCCCTTGATAAAATTTTTGATGTACCCTATGACCTTATCCTGCTGGACATCATGCTTCCCCGCCTGGACGGGCTAAGTGTCCTGCAGGAGGTCCGAAAGGCCGGTCTGGATATGCCGATTCTTATGCTTACTGCAAGAAGCGATGTCCAGGACCGGGTCAAGGGGCTGGATTATGGCGCGGATGACTACCTTGCCAAGCCCTTTTCCATGGCCGAACTCATGGCCCGGATCAGGGCCATGCTCAGGCGAAAAGGGAACCGGAATCCTGTGCTTAAAGCCGGCGGGGTCTGCCTATATACGGTGACGCGAAACGTCACCCTCAATGACCGACAGATTCATCTGACAGTAAAGGAATTTTCAATTCTTGAGTTCCTTTTGCATAACAAGGGCAATGCGGTGTCTCGGTTCAACCTGGCCGAACACGTATGGGGGGAGGAGTTTGATCCGTTTTCAATGTCCAATTATGTGGATGTTCATATCAAGAATTTAAGAAAAAAATTGGATGCCCGGAAAGATATTCCCATTATTAAAACCATCCGGGGTATAGGCTTTATTATTGAAGAGACGGCATGAAGATCCGTAAAAAAATTACCTTGTGGATTTCTGGTGCCGCCCTTTTATCCACCATTGCATTTTCATCCATTATTTTCTGGGAAATGATCGGAGAACCCTTCAAGCTCATTGACAGAGAGATCCTGTACATGGCACAGGCCCTGGCGGACAGGATTCAAGACGTAAAAAATCCTGGAAACAATCTTGATTTAAGCGGCATGCCATATGACCCCGACCATTACTGGATTATGGCTAAAGACGACAGCGGGAAGGTTCTGTACCGGTCCAGGCTTACTGAATTTACAGATCTTGTCGATTCATCTGAAAAATCCGTCTACGTAACCGAAAGGCATATTCCAAAGTCAAAAATATGGTTAAATCAGGATGCCAAGGATGATGTGATGTTCCGGGTTATGGTGGTCCAAACAAAGATAGATGTTCATGATCTGGAAATTCGCATTGCCAAACCTATTGAAGACCTTGAAGAGCAATTGATATCCCTGGTTGTCAGAGTCGGGGGCAGTCTGATTCTGTGCGCATTGGCTATTTTTATCTTGAGCTATGTCCTGGCAGGCAGGATTTTAAGGCCTGTTTCAGCCATTATCAGGCAATCCCGGGAAATTAGCGAAAAATCTCTGGACAAACGAATTCCTTTGGGTAGAAACAGGGATGAACTCTATGAACTTTCCGTGGCACTGAACAAGATGTTTGACAGAATTCAGCACTCCTTTAACCGACAGAAAGAGTTTATTGGAAATGCCTCCCATGAATTAAAAAGCCCGATTACGCTTCTCATGCTGGCCCAGGAAGATCTGCTCATGGCCGGAAACCTGTCGCCTGAAGCGGAAACGGGATTAATAAAGCAGCTTCAAACAAGCCGGCGCATGGCTCATCTGGTGAAAAACCTGCTGGATCTCTCCAGAATGGAACAGCAGGAGAACTTATCTGCCAACCAGGTAGTGCTGAATGATCTCATTAACCGGGTGCTTGATGATTATGCCGATGTGATTGCAGAAAAACAGATCTCTGTTCAAACCCGGATGGCTGAATCCTGTTTGATAAGGGGGGATCATGAAAAACTGTTCCGGCTTTTTGTAAATCTCATTGATAATGCCATTCGATATAATTTGCCCGCCAAGGGTACCATCAAAATCGTGATAGAAAGAAAAAAAAACTGTGTTCGTGTGGATATTTTAAATTCAGGCGCCAACATTCCGGAACAGGATATTCCCCATCTGTTTGAACAATTTTACCGTGTTGAGAAGTCAAGATCCCAGGCCTTTGGCGGATCAGGACTGGGTCTTGCCATTGTAAAAAAAATCATAACCCTTCACAATGGCACAATCAACATCTGCAATGCACCGGAACAGATGATACAGACAACTTTTGTTTTGCCGACAGGCAATTGATGAATGCTGTTTCGCCTTTCACAATAACAAGGCGCTGCTAACAAAAGCAGGATGTTAGGCCCACCACAATATATAGGTGTGGGCCTTTTCTGTTTAAAAGGAATGATTATACTTAGACATCATTGTCACTTGATCCGGCATCATTTGCTTCCCCTTTATGATCCATCGCCAGTTTATACTGAAAACTGTCAGCCAGAGCCTGCCATGAAGCTTCAATGATATCCGTGGAAACACCAACGGTTGAAAAGATATTGTCCGTATCCCGTGACTCGATCAGTACCCTAACCCTGGAATCGGTGCCGTCGGATCCGTCAATGACACGGACTTTAAAATCCACCAGATGAAGATCCTTGACGCCGGGATACATGGTCGCCAATGCCTTTCTTAGGGCATTATCAAGGGCAGATACCGGACCGTCGCCTTCGGCTGAGGTAATTTCGGTTTCGTCCCCAACCCGAATTTTGATCATGGCATGGGAATAACAGGGTCGTTCCTTGTCCTTTTCAACCACCACCCTGAATGATTCCAGATCAAAATGGGACTGATACTGTTCGGTGAGTTTTTCCATGAGCAGCTTAAGGGTCCCTTCCGCCGCATCAAACTCATACCCATCGTTTTCCATTTCCTTGATGTTGTTGACAATCAACGATTTTTTGGATTCATCATTGCCCAGATCAACCCCAAGTTCCTTGGCCTTATAGGCGATGTTGCTCTTGCCGGACTGTTCGGATACCAGAACCCTGCGGCGGTTGCCCACAAGTTCCGGAACCATGTGTTCATAGGCTCTGGGGTTTTTCATGATGGCCGATACATGAACCCCGCCTTTATGCGTAAACGCAGAGCGCCCCACAAAGGCTCTGCTGGCGACGGGGGGCATATTGGCTGTCTCAGATACAAATCTGGACAGATTCTGAAGCTTGGCCAGGTTTTCTTCACTGATACACGCCCTGTGCATCTTAAGGGCCAGTATGGGGATAATCGCTGTGAGATCTGCATTGCCGCAGCGTTCCCCATATCCGTTTATTGTGCCCTGCACCATGGTTGCACCGGCATGCACCGCATTGATGGTGTTGGCAACAGCCATGGCACAGTCATTATGGGTATGCACGCCGAAAATGACATCATCATAATCCTTGAAATGGGCAATGGTTTCCCGGGTGATGGTGTCAATATCACAGGGGAGGCTGCCACCGTTGGTATCACAAAGCACCAGACAGCGGGTTCCTCCTTCCAAAGCCGCTTCCAGTGTTTCCAAAGCAAAATCGGCATTGGCTTTATATCCGTCGTAAAAATGTTCAGCATCATAGAGCACTTCACGGCCCCGGGCCTTGAGATAGGATACGCTTTGTGTAATCATGGCAAGGTTTTCTTCCCGGGTATTGTTCATGATGTCTGTGACATGCAGATCCCAGGATTTGCCGAAAATCGTTACCACAGGCGCACCTGAATCAATCAGGGCCTTGATGTTGCCGTCTTCCTCACAGGTTGAATTTTGTCTTCTTGTGGATCCGAATGCGCAGATTTTGGCCTGTTTGAACTGTTTGTCCCTGACCAGATCAAAAAAAGCCTGGGCCCCTGGATTGGAGCCGGGCCAACCCCCTTCAATGTAGTGGATCCCGGCATCATCCAGTCGCATGGCGATTTTAAGCTTATCCTCGGGGGAAAAGAAAATATTCTCCCCCTGCATCCCATCACGTAAGGTTGTATCGTAAAGCAAGGCTTTTTTCTTTGCTTTTACTACATTCATTTTCCGGTCTCCCTGCCCAGGGCAATGGTCCCGGTGGACGCAATTTCAACAATGCCCATGGGCCTCATCAATTCAACAAACGCATTGATTTTGCCCGAATCACCCGACACTTCCACAATAAAGTGTGAGCAGCCGACATCAACGATCCTGGATCTGAAAATATCAACGATACGCATAATTTCAGCCCGTTTGTCGGTTTTGGCATGGACCTTGACCAGAGCAAGTTCACGTTCCACATATTCTTTTTGCGTTAAATCATTCACCGTCATGACATTGATCAGCTTATGCAACTGCTTTTTGATCTGTTCGATGACGTGCGCGTCGCAGAAGGTGACCATGGTGACCACGGAGACGTGGGGATCGGCTGTTTTTGCCACGCTTAAGGAATCAATGTTAAACCCACGGCCGGAGAAGAGCCCTGAAATCCGGGACAGCACCCCCGGTTCATTGTCCACAAGAATTGATAAAATATATCTGTTGGTTTCCATATCACTTATCCTTTTTAAACCAGAAGCATGTCAGTGATGGCCCCGCCTGCCGGAACCATGGGATAGACCGATTCTTCACGTTCAACAACAAATTCCATGATCACCGTACCCGGCGTATTCAAACCCGTTTCAAGGGTCTGGGTCACCTTGCCCGGATCATCACACCTGAAACCCTTTGCCCCGTAGGCTTCGGCAAGTTTCACAAAATCGGGCTGGGCCTCCATATTGGTGTCGGCATATACTTTATTGTAGAAAAGTTCCTGCCACTGGCGCACCATGCCCAGATAACGGTTGTTTAAAATAACGATTTTTACATCCAGTTTTTCAGCGACAGCCGTCATCAGTTCCTGGGAGTTCATCTGGATCGAGCCGTCGCCGGCCACACAGACAACCGTTTTGTCCGGCGCCGCTGCCTTGGCACCTATGGCTGCGGGAAGGCCAAAGCCCATAACACCAAGACCGCCGGATGTTATGAAATGGTTGGGGGCTTCAAAATGATAATACTGGGCAGTCCACATCTGGTTTTGTCCCACTTCTGTGGTAACAATGGCTTTGCCTTTGGTGATTTCATGCAGTTTTTTAACTACATATTGCGGCTTGATCGTGTCAAAGGACTGTTCGTATTTTAAGGGGGTCAGCTGTTTCCACTCGTTGATGCGGTTAAGCCATGCGTCCCGGTCTTTCATAAGATCTTCGGGCACTTCTTTTTCCATAAGCGCGGCAATATCTGCCAGAGCCATTTTACAGTCCCCTACAATGGGACAATCAACTTCAACGTTTTTGTGGATGGATGTGGGGTCAATGTCGATCTGAATAACTTTGGCGTCAGGTGCGAATTTTTCAAGGTTGCCGGTTACACGGTCATCAAACCGGACGCCGGCCGCAAAAATCAGGTCGCTGTGGCCAATGCTCATGTTGGCCCGGTAAGTGCCGTGCATGCCCAGCATGCCCAGCCAATTAGGATCAGATCCGGGAAAGGCCCCAAGCCCCATCAGGGATGCCGTTACAGGGATATTGGTAAGTTTGGCAATCCGGGTAAATTCTTTGCTTGCCCCGGATAAAATGACGCCGCCGCCGGCAAACATCACAGGACGGCGGGCCTCTTTGACCATTTTTACGGCCTTTGCTATCTGCTTTTTATTCGGCTTGTAATTTGGCTTGTAGGTGTGCATTTTCACGGGTCCCGGCATCTGAAAATCAATCATAGCCTGGATAATATCCTTGGGCAGATCCACCAGTACCGGACCGGGGCGGCCGGAACCGGCAATAAAAAAGGCTTCCTGGATGATCTCCGCAAGCTTGCTTGGATCCTTGACCAGGTAGTTGTGTTTGGTGCAGGGGCGGGTGATGCCGACAATGTCTACTTCCTGGAAGGCATCGTTACCGATAAGACCTGTGGGTACCTGGCCTGTAAAGACCACGATGGGAATGGAGTCGCAATGGGCGGATGCAAGTCCTGTTACGGCATTGGTCGCACCGGGCCCCGAGGTTACAAGTGCGACGCCCGTGGTTTGATGCGCCCTTGCATAGGCATCGGCCATGTGAACGGCCCCCTGTTCGTGGCGTACCAGAACATGGCGCAGGTCATCGTGTTTAAGGATTTCATCATGGATATCAATGGTGGCACCGCCGGGATATCCGAAAATAGTATTAACACCCTGTGCCTTTATCATCTTAATGAGGATTTGGGCCCCTGTGAGTTTCATTATCCGCTCCTTTATTTAGTGTTTGGACGAAAAGTCTCCCATCTGCGCCTTGCATCTGGACAACTTTGCATCCAAACATGGGTTTCCATTCAGGCTCTATTTAAATATGGCACCATTGCCGGCAGATGTAACCATCCTGGCATAACGGGCCATATAGCCTTTTTTGATTTTGGGCTCGGGTTTTTTCCAGTCTGCTTTTCGTTGGGCCAGTTCATCTTGCGGCACCAGCAGTTCAATGGCTTTGTTTGGAATATCAATGCGGATTTGATCACCTTCATAAACAAGGGCAATCAGGCCCCCCTGGGCAGCTTCCGGAGATACATGACCGATGCTGGCGCCTTTGGTGCCACCGGAAAACCGGCCGTCTGTGATCAGGGCACACCGGTCATCAAGCCCCATGCCTGCAATGGCTGATGTGGGGGTGAGCATCTCGCGCATGCCCGGCCCCCCGGCAGGTCCCTCGTACCGGATCACAATGACATCGCCCGGATTGATCTGTCGCTCCATGATTGCGTTGCTCGCATCTTCTTCGCAATCAAATACCCTTGCAGGCCCCTGGTGGGTCATCATTTCCGGCAGAACTGCAGACTGCTTAACCACACTGCCTTCGGGTGCAAGGTTGCCGAACAATACGGCAAGCCCGCCTTCCTTATGATAGGGATCGTTAATCGGCCGGATGACATCAGGATATTTCACCTGGACTTTTTCAAGGTTTTCTTTAATGGTTTTGCCTGTGGCTGTCACAAGACTTGTGTCGATCATGTTGTTGTCACTCAGTTCCTTCATCACGGCCTGGATTCCGCCGGCTGCGTCAAGATCTTCGATATGGTCCTTTCCGCCTGGGCTTAGAGAGCATAAATGGGGGGTTTTTTTGCTTACTTCATTTATCAGATCCAAGGGGATATCCACGCCTGCCTCGGCAGCCACGGCTTTAAGATGAAGGACCGTATTGGTGGAACAGCCCAATGCCATATCCACGGCCAGGGCATTCATAAAGGCCTGTCGGGTCATGATTTTGTCCGGAGTAATATCGTGTACCACCAAATTCATGATCTGCATACCCGCCGCTTTTGCCAGGCGCAGCCGTCTGGACATGGGTGCGGGAATGGTGCCGTTGCCGGGCAGTCCCATGCCGATGGCTTCGGTGAGGCAGTTCATGGAATTGGCCGTGAACATGCCTGCACAGGACCCGCAGGTGGGACAGCCGGCATCTTCCATTTCCAAAAGTTCTTCTTCGGTCATTTTGCCGCTTTGTACTGCACCCACGGCTTCGAATATGGTAACCAGATCAATTTTTTTTGATCGGTCATGGGGATGGCGTCCGGCAAGCATGGGTCCGCCGCTGATAAAAATGGAAGGAATGTTAAGCCTTGCCGCGGCCATGAGCATACCCGGTACAATTTTATCGCAATTGGGCACCATGACAATACCGTCAAAGGGGTGGGCCGTGGCCGTCACTTCAATACTGTCGGCAATAAGTTCCCTTGATGCCAATGAATAGTGCATGCCGATATGATTCATGGCAATACCGTCACATACGCCGATGGTGGAAAATTCCATGGGGGTGCCGCCTGCCATGGAGATACCGGCCTTGACGGCTTTGACAATGGAGTCCAGGTGCATGTGTCCCGGGATCAGTTCATTGGCGGAATTGGCAATCCCGATCAAGGGGCGGTTAAGCTCCATATCGGTGTATCCCAAGGCTTTCAGCAGGCCCCGGTGGGGTGCCCTTGCCACGCCTTGTGTTGCAATGCGGCTTCTTCTCATTTTATAGAAAGTCTCCTAAAAGCAAAAAAGCCGTTACCAACCCCCCTTCGGGGCTGGTAACGGCTTTTTCTCATTAATCTTATTTAAGCCACTAATCGCCCCTTCGCCAGGAGGTGACAATAATCACCTCCACGATAATAAGGACCACTAGGCTGTTGATAATATTCGTTTTGATCATAATATTTTACTCTTAATTAAGATTATTTATTATATATAAATAATCTTAATGTCAAGAAAAAATAAAACCTTTATCAAATTAAAATTTCACCTGACAGGTAGTCAGGTATTAACGTTCAACCCCTACATGGTTAATGGTAGAGGCCATATAACCTGCCCCGAATCCATTGTCGATGTTGACCACAGCAATATTTGAACTGCAGGAATTAAGCATACCCAAAAGAGCAGTCATGCCGTTGAAGCTTGTGCCGTAACCAATGCTTGTGGGAACTGCAATTACAGGCGATTTGACAAGGCCGCCCACCACCGAAGGCAGTGCACCTTCCATGCCTGCGGCAACAATAATGACAGATGCTTTTTCAATTTCTGCCTGGTGGGCGAAAAGTCTATGGATGCCTGCAACCCCGACATCAAAAAGTGTTTTTACCTGGTTACCCATGGCCT
>JAQYWJ010000295.1 GCA_030145005.1 Desulfobacter sp.
GACGTGTCCCGGCCCCGGCCCATGACCGTGGACTGGATTGTATATGCCCAGTCCCTGTCTGAAAAACCGGTCAAGGGGATGCTCACAGGCCCTGTAACCATTTTAAATTGGTCCTTTGTCCGGGATGACCAAAGCCGGGCCGACACCTGCCGCCAGATCGCCCTGGGAATCCGCGACGAGGTGCTGGACTTGGAAAAGGCCGGTGTTTCCATTATCCAGATAGATGAAGCGGCCCTAAGAGAAGGACTGCCCCTGCGTAAAAAGCAGTGGGAGGAATATCTGAACTGGGCGGTGGGGGCATTCCGGATTACCGCCAACGGGGTCAAAGACGCCACTCAAATTCATACCCATATGTGCTATTCGGAATTCAACGATATTATTGACGCCATCACACGCATGGATACCGACGTCATTACCATTGAGGCATCGCGTTCAAACATGGAGATATTAAACGCCTTTGACGAAACCGCCTATCCTAACGAAATCGGTCCGGGGGTGTATGATATCCACTCTCCCAACGTACCATCCGTAGATTTCATTGTGACCAACATGAAGGAAGCGGCCAAACGGATTCCCCGGGAACGGCTGTGGATCAATCCGGACTGCGGCTTAAAAACCCGGGCCTGGCCGGAGACAAAAGCATCTTTAGAAAATTTGGTGGAGGCGGCCAAAGTGCTGCGCGCCGCTGCAACGGCCTGACAAAAGCAGGCCTTCTTATCATCAGAAACAGGATTATTTCGTGCCCGAACGGAAACCCGTGTTTGGGAATTCCGGGGACATGATACAGTTTTTTATGTAAAACGGTATCATATCCCCCGAAATTTTCACCCGGCAGATGAGGCAAATGTTGCGGCTGCAGTTAATAAACTGCTTGACCGATTCGAAGAGTCCAGGAGAATGTACTACGCCAATATTTAGTTTTTAAACCAATGCGTTGTTTTTTTACAGAAACCGACCAGCATCAGCATGACCGGTACTTCAATCAGAACACCGACCACGGTGGCAAGGGCTGCTCCGGAAGAAAGTCCGAACAGCATCACGGCAGTTGCAATGGCGACTTCAAAATGATTGGATGCACCGATCATGGCTGCGGGTGCGGCATCTTCATATCTTAATTTCAAAAATTTTGCAGCAGCATATCCAATGGCAAATATCAAAATTGTCTGAATGAAAAGCGGAATGGCAATCCAGAGTATGGTCAATGGATTTTCCGTAATGACCTCTCCTTTAAAGCTGAACAAGAGAATAAGGGTCAATAAAAGGGCCGAGATGGTAACCGGAGTCAGGACGCCTAAAAATTTTTCTTTGAACCAGGTTTCTCCTTTTGCCTTGATGATCCATTTTCTTGAAAAAAACCCGGCTACAAGCGGCAGGGCCACATAAATGGCTACAGACAATAAAAGGGCCTGCCAGGGAATAGGAAGTTTGCCCACGCCAAGCAGAAAACCGCCGAGCACACCATACAGGACCAGCATCGTAAGAGAATTCAATGCCACCATCACCAGGGTCAGGCCGTCATTTCCCCGGGACAGATAGCCCCACACCAATACCATGGCGGTACAGGGAGCAATTCCCAAAAGAATACAGCCGGCAAAATAACTTCGCCACAAGGGAATCTGGAGCATTTTAATGCCGTCCTGCAGGACAACAATTCCGGCACCATGCTGAGCGCCGACGGGCAAATCAAGACCAAAGGGCATTTTTACAAAATCCATGGCCTCGGCACCAATAAAGGACTTCAAAAGAAACCCCAGAAAAAATAATGCAATGGCATACATGGTAAAGGGCTTGATACACCAGTTGAGGAACAGGGTCAAAAATACGGGTTTCCCACTTTTCCCCGCCTTAATCACCGATGCAAAGTCAATTTTCACCATGATGGGGTACATCATGAAGAAGAGACAAATCGCAATGGGGATGGACACAACCGGTGCACCGTTAATATTGATTGACATCCCGTCTAGGGTTTTGGCAAGATCCGGGGCGATTTTACCCAGAAGAATGCCGCCAATAATACATAACCCGACCCAGACCGTCAGGTAGCGTTCAAAAAGACTGGTCATTTTGCGCTCATTTTCAGTGCCTGTATTCATTTCTTTTTCTCCTCTCTTTGACTAT
>JAQYWJ010000086.1 GCA_030145005.1 Desulfobacter sp.
TGATTTTTAATCAATGAACTGGACACCTGGAGGGGAATTGGCTATCTTTTTTACTTTGCTCCTCTGGAGCACCATACATGTTAATGACAACGCGGCTGGAATAAAAATTATGAAGATTACCGTATTAGACTATGGGGCCGGCAATGTCCGCAGCCTGATCAATGCTGTGGAAAAAATGGGCGGCAGCATTAAAATGGTTGAAAAACCTGAAGATATATTGGCAGCTGAAAGGCTGATTTTTCCCGGTGTGGGCAATTATGGGGCCATGCTTGAAATCCTTCATGAGCGTGGCTTTGTTGAGCCTTTGCGTGAATATCTCAACGCTGACCGACCGTTTCTGGGCATCTGCGTGGGCATGCAGGCCCTTTTTGAAGGCAGCGAGGAAGAACTGGTCTCCACCAATGAGAGCATTGGTTTTTTTAAAGGCCGGGTGAAACGCTTTAGAACTGAACTGTCCGTGCCCCACATCGGGTGGAACGGCATCCATATCAAACAAGACTCCCCTTTTCTTGACGGGGTGGACCCGGATACAAAATTTTATTTTGTCCATTCCTACCACATCGCGCCCGAGAACCCCGATGTCATACTAACCACCACCACCTATGATTACCCCTATGCCTCGGCTGTGCAGCAGGGTAATGTCATCGGCACCCAATTCCATCCGGAAAAAAGTGGGGTTGCCGGCATGAAGCTGCTTGATAATTTCATTCATTCAGACAGCCTTAAAGCCCGGGGGCCCGCTGACATACCGTCCAAGGGTTTGTCAAAAAGGGTGATTGCCTGCCTGGATGTCCGGTCCAACGACAATGGGGATTTAGTGGTTACCAAGGGGGATCAGTACGATGTCAGGGAAGCGGGCAGCGTCAGAAATCTTGGCAAACCCGTGTCGTTGGCCCGGAAATATTACGAGCAGGGCGCTGACGAGATCACCTTTTTAAATATAACAGGATTCAGGGATTTCCCTCTGGAGGATATGCCCATGCTAAAGGTCCTGGAACAAACCTCAAAGCAGGTGTTTGTGCCCCTGACCATTGGCGGCGGTATCCGGGAATTCACAGATGCCCAGGGCCGGCACTATTCGTCCCTGGATGTTGCGGCACGCTATTTCAGGGCGGGTGCGGATAAGATTTCCATTGGATCGGATGCGGTTTATATTGCCATGGCATACCTTGAATCCGGGCAGAAGACAAAGAAATCAGCCATTGAAGAGATCTCAAGGGTTTACGGAGCCCAGGCTGTGGTGATTTCCGTTGATCCCCAAAGGGTATGGGTGACCTGCCCGGAAGATGCCCCCAAACATCATGTGGTCAAGGTAACATCCGGGGAAAAAGGCCCCAATGGTGAAGCATATTGCTGGTACCAGTGTACGGTGAGCGGGGGCCGGAAAGCCATGGATATTGATGCGGTAGCTCTCGCAAGGGCCTGTGAAGAACTGGGGGCCGGTGAAATCTTGCTCAACTGCATAGATAAGGACGGGACCAACTCCGGATTTGATCTGGACCTGATCAATGCCGTACGCAGCAATGTCACCATCCCGGTGATTGCCTCTTCCGGTGCCGGGTGTGAAGCGCATTTTGCCGAAGTGTTTAAATCTACAAAGGCTGAAGCGGCATTGGCTGCGGGTATTTTTCATAGGGAAGAAGTGCCCATTCAGGCGGTGAAACAGTATCTTGCCGAACAGGGCATTGAGGTACGAAAGTAACTTTCATATAAACAGCCATGGGCTGACCTGGTCGTCTATCGCACTTAGGCTCAACCCATGGCTGTTAGATTAAAGATTCAGGCAACCTTTAACAGCCCTTCTACTTCTTCCATCCGGCAGGTGAAGTCCGCGATGATTTTCAATGTATCTTCGGCTGAAATGCCAATATAATCCATGGCCTGCTGGTGGAATCGATACGCAAGTCCGTCCGCCCCCACTCCCATGCCCATCATCATGCATATGCAATCGGACAGATAGACCACGGCGATATCCTTGTCCCTGACCATGGTTTCGCTGGTAAGGTGATGATTACGGATAATTCTGACCATTCTAGGGGAGAACTTCCACATTTTGGCAATCATTGCACCAAGCTCGGCATGGTTTACCCCAATAATCTGTTTTTCAGCTTCCATAAAACTGAAATTTTCATTGATCACCAGATTGTAGATTTTTTCAAAGGCATCCTGGACAAATTTATCCAGAACGGTTTTACCGATATCTTTGAGAAGTGAGGCTGTGAATATGCTGTTTTTATTCGGCAAGTCCAACTGGCCGGCTACCTGTTTTGCAATGAGGGCCGATGATACGGAATACTTCCATAATGCGCCTTCGTGCAAATCATAACCTTTCTGAGTACCTTTGGTTACCTGGGCGCTTATCTTGAGCATTACCAGGTCCACAAGCCGGTCCGTTCCCAGCATCATGGCTGCTTCCTGGATGGTTTCAGCGGGATGTTTCAAACTAAAGTATGCGGAATTGGCCGTTCGAAGGATATCTGCGGTAATGGCAGGATCGTACTGAATGATTTTGGTGATGTCTTTCATGGATGCATTGGGGTCATCTACGATTTCCAAAAGGGAGGTGACCACGGCAGGAATGGGTTTTAGATTTTTTATTTCCTTGATCAGTATTTGCAGGCTGGTCATAACCGTACCTCTTTTAATCCGGATGTTTTCAGATAAATATTTCCGGAGGCAACTTCCATTTTTACGGTCCGGTTTGAATACCCCCCCACAGCCTGTTTCCAGATGGAAACATTGTTTCTGGTCAATATCTGCATCAATGCTGAATAGTTTTGTCTGCCGATATTGAAAATTCCTTCCTGGTCCATAATTTCAGCTCCGCCTGCAACAAAAACTTTGATTCTGGACTTTTCGGCGCCCAGTTCATATATCTGTTTGAACAGCGCTGGAATGCCGGTATCGGCGAACATGAACGGATTGCTTTTTGCCTTTACGGCATCAATGGCGGAGTTCGGCAGCAGATAGTGAAGTATCCCCCCTACTAAGGCTTGGGGGTCATATATTGCAAGCCCGATGCATGAACCAAGCGAGTATGTCACAATGGTATCATCGGTCCGGTTGCTGACTTTCATATCTGCTACACCTACGATGTGTTCCATGTTACCTTTATTTTTTAGAATAAGTGTCGGAGAGAGGCGTTCTCACTTTCAGAACGGAATATCATCATCCGGAATGGATTGGTCAGGCCCGTCGGGCATGCCGGGCTGAGCCGGCCCCTGGAAATTATCTGAATTGGGCGCTGGCCGGTTCGGGGCATATCCACCCCCACTGCCGTTATCCGGCTGATTCTGATATCCGCCGCCTCTCTGGTAACCTGATCCCCCTGAACCAGATTGGCCGCCGCCATCCCGGCTGCCCAGGAACACGAAGTTTGAAACCACAATTTCCGTGGTGTAATGGGTCTGGCCATCTTTTTCCCAGGACCGGGTCTGCAGCCGGCCTTCTATATAAACTTGCTTCCCCTTGGACAGATATTTTTCACAGACTTCAGCCTGTTTGCCAAACACCACAATCCTGTGCCATTCGGTTTTTTCCTGGCGCTCGCCTGTATTTCTGTCGGTCCAGGATTCAGAGGTGGCAAGTGAAAAATTCACCACTGCCAAGCCCTGCTGGGAATATCTGATTTCAGGATCTTTTCCCAAATTACCGATGAGGATGACCTTATTTAAGCCTGCCATATTTAAATCTCCTTTTTTAAGGATATCTTCTCTTTAATTAATAGCCCTAGTAATCCAGGGAAGACACTTCCAGTGCATGCTTCTGGATAAAATTGCGCCGGGGCTCTACCTCTTCGCCCATGAGCAGGGTAAATATCTCGTCAGCCTTTTCCGCATCTTCAATATCCACCCTGAGCATAATCCGTTTTTCCGGATTCATGGTTGTTTCCCACAGCTGGTCCGCATTCATCTCACCCAGACCTTTGTAACGCTGTATATTGATCCCCTTTTTGGCTTCGGCCATGAGAAATTCATAAAGGCCGTTTAAATCATCAAGGGTTGTTACGGTTTTTGCATCAGCCGCCTTTGAGGACATGGAAAAGGGTGGCTGGTTCAAGTCTTTTATTTTTTCATAGGCCTGACGCATTTTCTGGTAGTCGTTGGTGCCGAGAATGTCTCTTCCCACACGCAGCAGCTTTGTCTGCCCGGTGTTGTCCAGAATATCCATTTCATAAATGCTGCGTTCCTGATCAAATTCGATCTCCTGGGGCGTGTATCCTTTATCTTTCAGCATCTCGGATAAGGCTTCCAGGTTGGTTATTTCTTCCAGGAAGCGTTTTGAACTGACCCCTTCCCTGATCAAGGTAAACAGAAGATCCGTATCATAATCGCGTTTGTGAAGCTGGTTCATGCTGTTGTAGTAGTCTGTCATATTTTGCAGGAACGCATAGAATTCATCTTCGGTCAGAGGCGTGTCACTGCCGTTGATCACGATTTGTTTCTGGGATGAAATTCTGCGGATCAGGTAATCGGCGTATTCGGTTTCATTTTTCAGGTATACGCCGTTTTTCCTTGATCCCACCCTGAAAAGCGGGGGTTGGGCAATATACAGATAGCCACTTGATATCAGGTCCGGCATCTGGCGGTAGAAAAAGGTGAGAAGCAGGGTCCGGATGTGTGAGCCGTCCACGTCCGCATCCGTCATGATGACCACTTTATGATAGCGGATTTTTTCTATGTTGTACTCTTCCCTGCCTGCGCCTGTGCCCAGCACCGTAATGATATTTTTTATCTCATCACTTCGAAGAATTTTGTCGAACCGGGCCTTTTCCACATTGAGGATTTTACCTTTCAAGGGAAGGATGGCCTGGAAGCGCCGGTCCCGGCCCTGTTTGGCAGACCCACCTGCAGAATCGCCCTCCACAAGGAACAGTTCACGCTCTGCAGGATCGGCAAACTGGCATTCGGCAAGTTTGCCCGGCAAAGTGGAATCAAGCAATGTCCCTTTTTTACGGGCAAGTTCCCTGGCTCGTTTGGCCGCATCCCTAGCCCGTGCCGCATCCACGCCCTTGGCAATGATTTTTTTGGCGACATTGGGGTTTTCTTCCAGGAATTGGCCCAGTTTTTCATTGAGCAGGGATTCAACAATACCCTTGACCTCATTGTTGCCCAGTTTTGTCTTGGTCTGGCCTTCAAACTGGGGCTCCATAAGTTTGACGGAGATGATGACGGCTAAGCCCTCTCTCATGTCATCGCCGCTGATCTTGATGCTCTGCATATTTTTGGGCAGATTGGTGTTGCCTGAAATATAGGCATTCACCGTGCGGGTCAGGGCGCCTTTAAATCCGGATACATGGAATCCGCCTTCAATGGTCCTGATATTGTTGGCAAAAGAGTACAGTTTCTCCTTGAAGGTATCATTGTACTGAATGGCTACCTCTATCTGGACATCGTTTTTATCCCCTTCAATATGGATGGGATCGTGCAGCGCCGAGCAGGACCGGTTAAGGTATTCCACAAAGGAGACGATTCCGCCTTCATAATGAAAGTCATCTTTCTGTGCGGATCGTTCGTCTTCAATGACAATTCTGACCCCTTTGTTCAAAAAGGCCAGTTCCCGGATGCGTCGGGACAGGGTGTCATAGCTGAACTCGTTTTGATTCATAATGGTGAAATCCGGGGAAAACGTGATCCTGGTTCCCTTTTTTTCCGTATCACCAAGGATTTCAAGTTCAGTGAGTTTGTGGCCTTTGGAATAGGTCTGGTTGTAGGTTTTGCCGTTTTTGAACACCTCCATGGTCAGATGCTCGGATAAGGCATTGACAACGGAGATACCGACACCATGCAGGCCGCCGGAGACTTTATAGGCTCCTTTATCGAATTTGCCGCCGGCATGCAGTTTGGTCATGACTACCTCGCAGGCCGGTATATGTTCGGTTTCGTGCATTTCAACCGGGATACCCCGGCCGTTGTCCTCCACACTCACCGACATATCCTCGTGGATGGTGACAAGAACCGTGTCGCAATATCCTGCCATGGCCTCATCAATGCAATTGTCCACCACCTCATATACTAGATGGTGCAGGCCTTCAAGGTCCACGTTTCCGATATACATGGACGGTCTTTTCCGGACAGCTTCAAGGCCTTCTAAAACTTTGATGGCGCCTGCGCCGTAATCTTTGCTTCCTTGGTTTTTATTCATGATAGATGTATGGACATTATTACGCAGATAAGGTTATTGTTTTTCATGCTTTTAACGATGCAAGGGCTTTTGCTGTCTTTGATGTTCAATGTCACTATTTCGTCTTCAAACAGATTAAGGGCGTCCATGAAGTACCTGGGGTTAAAGGCACTTTTTATTTCTTCGCCTGAGAAACCAACCATGAGCTGTTCTTTTGACTCGCCGATCTCAGGGTTGGTGATGGTAACGGTCAGACTATTTTCCTTGAAGTTGAATATAACGCTTTTATAATCTTCCGAGGTAAGGATGGATACCCGTTTCATCAGTGTTAGAAACATTGCCCGGTCAACTTCAATGGGGATCATGCCATCGAAATTAATGACAAGCCTGTAGTCCGGGTAGTCGCCTTCAAGCAGTTTGATCATGATGGATTCATTGGCCCGCTGGAACACGAAATGATTGTCCTTGACGCCTACCTTGATGGTCTCTATATCAGAATCAATGAATTTTCCAAGTTCGGCCAGCCCTTTTTTGGGGATGATTACCCGGGAACTTCCTATATCCAGATTCCCTGTAAACGGCGCATCAAAACAGTGAAGCCTTCTTGAATCCGTTGAGACGATCCGCAGCACTTCCTCTCCTTCAACCACGGCCTTTTCAATCAGAGAACCCAGGACATAGATCCTTTTTTCGTCGTTCTGGTATCCCACCACCGAAGATACGGCCACCATTTTTTTCAGGTCTTTGGCTGCAAGTTCTATGAAGTTGACGTTTTCAATCACAGGGGTTTCAGGAAAGTTTTCATAATCCGAGGAGACAATGTGGTAAACACTGTCCCCGGATCCTATTTCAACCCACCGGTTTTCAACCTCATTGATGCAGATATTTTCATTGGGATATTCCCTGATGATTTCAAAGAATTTTTTTGAGTTGATAGACAGAATACCAGGGGTTTCAATCTGCGCCTCATAGGTGCCGGTGAAAACCGTTTCAAGGTCATTGGCCGTGATGGTTATCTTTGACTCAGTCGCCTTGATCAAGATGTCGGAGGTGATTTTTAAATTTGTTTTTCTGCCGCTGATACCCTGAATTCTCGCCAGAACTTCCAGGATATCTTTTTTATTGAAGGAAAATTTCATTTAGAATCCTTTTTTATCATCTGTTAAACCCACTAAGTCTATAATAAACTGTTTGATTTATCAAGAGAAATGGCAGAGGCGGTACATCTTGATACGCTGGGTTATGGGCCTGTTCAGTGCGGTGGGTTAAATAAAAAATTCAGGGCTCTGTGGCAAAAAAGACCTGGACTGGTTTGGGGGTTGAACAGGTTTCGTTCAGCCATCTGGCCTTATCCTTGATGGGGCCGTCCTTCATCAACCTTGCCTGTTCCGGACATGCCTTGATACAGGCGCAGCACAAAATACAGTCTGCAGCAATGGTGGCAAACCCGTTTTCCGCATCAATGGCCTTTGACGGACAAGCCGTGGCACAAATCCCGCAGTTCGTGCAGGCATCCGTCACCTCAATGAAGTCCGGGGCACCCTTGCCCATGCCCTCCTTGTACGGGGAATTTCCCGGTACCTCCAAGGCGGCAATTTTCTTTAAATCATTGGTCTTTTTTAGCAGATTTCCGGTGTTGTTGCCAAAGTCTTCGGCCTGTTTCAGATCGTTCTCATCCGGCCGGTTCATGGCAACGGGAATATCTGTGCTTGCAAAGGAGTGTTCGCCAATAAAGGCAGCCCCGGAAACAGGTATAAATCCGCATGCCGACGCAACATCCTTAAGTTCCAGCAAAGCATCTTCATATTCCCTGTTACCGTATACCACGGTGAGTATGGCCGGGGTGTCGGCCGCCGTCAGTTTTTTTAAGAAATCAGCGGCATCTGCGGGCAGGCGGCCGGCATATACAGGCGCCCCCAGCAGTACAATATCATTATCATCAAAGGGGCCAAGCACGGTGCCCCGGGTCTCCGGCCGGGTGAAGTTGACTGCGGTTATTTCGGAACCACTGATTTCCAGACTCTGGGCAAGACCCTGGGTTATGGCCCTAAGCACGGTTTCGGTTGTTTTGGTGGGACTGAAATATACAAGGGTAATTTTTTTCATACCTGAAATCTCCATATCTTGGGTTTTATCGTATCCTGGTATTCTCCACAAAGGGTAAAACGGCTGCCTTCAATGCCTCCATGTCATCGGCGCTTAGAAAATGATCATCCACGGCGGCAAAATCCGGATCCAGCACATCCACGTTTCGGGAAC
>JAQYWJ010000087.1 GCA_030145005.1 Desulfobacter sp.
CTTATCACCCAGCCAGAAAGCAAAAGGCTCCCAACGCTCAGCGTTGGGAGCCTTTTTGATTTTAAATTATTTTTATGCCCATCTTCTCAAACCTGCCGGACCGTGCCGGCGGTTATATTGAGGCACCGATAATGGCGTCTATCTCTATTTCAATCAGCTGGGTCGGACGATTCAGGGCCGCTATGCCGACCAGGGTGCAGAGCGGTTTGACCTCCTTGAAAAACTCCGAATAGGCCCTGATGAACTCTTTGGTGTAATTCATATCGGTTACATACATTTTCACCCGGATCACCTCTTCTTTTTTTCCCCCGGCCTTTTCAAGATAGGTGATCATTTTCTCGAGAATAAACCGGGTCTGTGCATAACCATCATTTTCTCCGTATACACTTCCATCCGGTTGTACTGAGGTTGTTCCCCCCACATATACAAAGGGTCCGGCCTTTACCACCCGGCTATATCCCGCTGTTTCCTCCAGGGGAGCACCGGATGAGTAATTAGTTCTTTCAAAATTCATAATACATCCTCCATTTCTTGTAAAATTATGCTTTGGGTTTAAAGCGATCATAATGAAAGGCATCCAGGGATACCCCGGATTTTTCGTCCACAACCAGGGCTGCAATGGCTTCTCCTATGGTGGGTGAAATGCCGTAGCCATGCCCGCTGAAGGCACAGGCCAGTGTCAATCCAGGCACCTCTTCCACCCTGCCCAGAACAGGCACCTTATCGGCTGCAACATCCAGGAATCCAGACCAGGTGCGGACGATATTGGCCTGGCTGATCGCTGGGAAATAGCCTAGAATGGCACGACATATCGAGGATGCTGTAATACTTCTGGTAACGGGCTCTGTTTCTTCGGATGCAAAGGGTTCAAGGCCGGTCATTCCCCCAAAGACAAAAGAGCCATGTTTGGTCTGGTGTCCATAAAAGTCAGCCGCGGCAGTTCCGATCATCTGGGGGAACATCCGTGGCTGCTGATCTGTCACCAGGGCTTCAACAAGGATTTTCTGCATGGGGATATCGATCCCCACGGTGTTCGCGATGGTTCTGGAATCGAAGCCGGCTGCCAGAACGACCTGATCGGATGAATAGGTGTTCAGATCTGTTTGAATGCCGCTGACGTTTCCTTTTTGTAACAGAACAGAAATGACAGATTCACCGGTAATAAATTCGGCCCCCAGCTCCCTCGCCCTTTTATAGTACGCAAGGGTGGTAAGCATGGGATTGCCATGGCCGTCCGTGGGGCAGAAACTCGCAGCAATAACATCCTCGGAAACATACGGACAGATGTCACGAACCTCCTTCTGATCAATCAATTTGAGATCGAGTCCTGCTGAACACCCTTGATTGATGGCTCGTTCCAGAATTTTAATATGTTCTTCGGTTTTGGCCAGGCGCAGATTTCCCTTTTGACAATATTCAACATCAACGCCGAGTTCATCGGAAAGACCGGGCCAGATATTACGAATGGCGTGCATTGCCAACGGCAGTTCCCTGGGATCCCTGGCTGATTGCCGGACGCCACCGCCATTTCTGCTGGACCCCCCTGCGCCGATCTCCTCTTTTTCCAGGACCAACACCTTGACGTGTTGTTTGCTGAGGTAATAGGCAATGGCACAACCGATTACACCGCCACCGATAATGATTACGTCCTTATTCTTCATAGCGTTTTTCCACCTTTTTATTTTTCTCCCCCGTCCTGGGCCAGTTCTATCATTTGAATCGGTCGAACCGGGGAACGGGACAGATGAGTCTCCACTTCGCCGGGTGGGACCCCGAGTTCTCCGGCAATGATATTTTGAACCAGGTGACTGCAGGTTTGCCCCTGGCACAGCCCCATGCCGGCTCGCAGATATCGTTTCACTTCGTTCATTGTGCTCATCCCGTCATAGACGGCTTTTCTGATCTCTCCCTGGGTAATTTCTTCACAACGGCAGATGATCAGTGAATCATCTGCAAGGGGGACAAAATCATGTTGGGATCGGGTTCGTTTCATTCTCTGGGTCATCGTAATCCTCGTCGTATTTTTTAATAGGGCTGAAAAGATCTCACCTTCATGGACCAATCTCCGGGCACCTTCATGGTCAGAATCGCTGTTTCATCCATCACCCGGGACTGTTTTACCGTGGTGACTTCCACCTCTCCCAGGACCCTTCCCGAACGGTCCAGTGCCAAGCCTTTGCTTCCTTCTGCCGGCAAAGGAGAGAACTCATAGGGTATGGAAACGCCGGAATATCCCGGGGCCAAGGTATCATCCACCAGGAAAATCGCCTGCCCCGGGCAGGAGACCACGCACATGCCGCAGCCTGTACACTCAACCGCTTCGTCCACGGCCGGCAGGTTGGTGATTTTACCGCTTACCGTTATGCAGCCGCGCTTGCAGGCATCCTGACAGGGATTACAGGGAATGTTCTGGGTGCATTCGACAACGGGACGGACGCCCTGCCCCTTCTGGAACCTGACACCGGGATAGTTCTGCAACTCCTCTTCAGCCAGATACCCCCTTTCCAGCAGTGTCCGGGAAAGCGGATACCCCTCTTCTGTTTGGGTTGGATCGTTCTGCCCTTTTTCCCTGTGCCCAAACATCCCTTGCCGAAGCTGCTTAAGAGAGCGTTGATGCTGGGCCACCTGATTGTTGAAATCAGCAGTGTCAAGGTATCCCCTGGAATGGGAAACCGCCACACCTGCGATTTTTCCCTGGATCATTGCGGAACTGGCTTCTTCAATGCCGGCAACATCACCGACGGCATAGACACCGGGTGTGGACGTCTCTCCGTATTCATTGCAAATCGAAACCAACCCGCCCTTGCCGGCATTGTTTTCCATATCACAATGGGCGGTTCTGGCCAGTTGGGACATCGGTGACAGGCCAACGGCAATACAAATGGTATCGACATCCAGAACTTTTTCACTGCCGGGAATGGCCTGCCAGGTGCTGTCTACTTTTACAATCGTCGCCCCTTCCACACAGATCTTGCCCTTTGCCTCTTTGATGGTGTGGGACAGATAAAACGGTACACCCAGGCGGGCCAACTTGGCCGCATGTACCCCATAGCCCCCCACACGAGGCGCCCCGTCAATGACGGCTTCGATCTTACATCCTGCCTGCATCAGCTGGTACCCCACCACAACGCCGACATTTCCTGAACCCACCATAAGCACCTTATTGCCGGGTTTCAGGCCATGGAGGTTCATCATGGTCTGTGCCGCGCCTGCGCCGATTACACCGGGCAGGGTCCAACCGGAAAAAGGCACCATTTTTTCAGATGCGCCTGTGGCAATGATGATATTATTGGCTTTGAAGTGTTCCACTTGACCGTCTCTCATGACAGACACTTCTTTTCCGTCGTAAATGCCGAGCACGGTTGCCTGGAGCATCACTTCAACCCCCATCCTGCGGGCTTCCTCAAGGAGCTGCCGGCCAATGCGAAATCCGCGTTCCTTTGCTCTGTGTTCTTTGGACCCGAAAAATTTATGAATCTGTTTGAATAACTGGCCGCCCGGTCGTGGATTTTCATCAAATACGATGACCGGCATGCCATGGGATGCTGCTTCTATCGCTGCCGACAGACCGGCAGGCCCTGCGCCGATCACTATTAGCTCATACCGTTTCATATGCTTTCAGTCTCTTTACGATTTAATGTTCCATACTGGGTTTCGACCCTCATATTCTCCTTTAGCGGAGTTATACAGGTGCGTATATTATTTTTTCCATCAACGATCATCGCACAATCCGTACACCGGCCGATGGCACAAAAAACCCCACGGGGTTCCCCATGGTTGGATGTGTGACGATGAACCATAACGCCATTGGCCTTTAAAGCAATGGCTATGGGCTCACCTTCGTACCCTTCCAGGGTTTTACCGTCAAATTCAAACAAGACCCGTCGGCCCTTTTCAAAATTCTTTATAATGGGATGATTTTCTATTCTCATCTTTACACTCCCTTTCTTCAGCTCTCAAATCCGAAACGTTCTCCAAACACATAATTACTGCCGACAAGGGGAATGCCCGTCATGGCACAGGCTTCCAGGGTAATTGAACGCAGGTCCTCCCTTTCCAGGTTTTTGAGCCTGGTTTTTCCGGCGGCTTTGGCAAGCAGTACCGCTTCAGCTGTCATTGCTTTTATGTAGTTGGCCACCCGTTCAGCAGCGCCATCGATGTCCAGCCTTTTTCTGAATTCCGGATTCTGGGTACCGATACCAAAACCACATTTTCCAGTATGGCACCGCAGGCAGACACGACACCCCATGGCAACCATGGCACCTGTCCCGATAGCAACGGCATCAGCGCCTATGGCAATTACCTTGGCCAGGTCAGCACCGTCGGTAACCCCACCGGAAACGATCAGGCTGACCTCATCTTTGACCCCCATCTCTTCCAGGGTCCTGACGGCCTGAACCAATGCCGGCATTGTAGGAATTCCCAAATGCCGGGTCGCCATCACCGGAGCAGCTCCTGTTCCCCCCTGGGCGCCATCCAGGATAATACCATCAACCCCCACCTTTACGGCTATTTTAACATCATCCCGAACCCGCCCGGCAGCGATCTTCATGAATATGGGCACTTCGCCATGGGTCAATTCCCGAAGCTGCTCCATCTTCACAACCAGATCATCCGCACCAAAGGCATCTCCATGACGGGGATGGCTGTGCAGATCAATGCCCACCGGGAGCTGCCTGAATTCGGCAATCTCTTTGGTTATTTTGTTGCCCATCAAATGCCCTGACAACCCCGGTTTTGCACCGATCCCGACCAGGAATTCGAGCATATCCGCAGCTTCAATATTGCGTTTGCTGAACCCAAAACGGCTGGGTAATATCTGAACCGACTGCCGGTAGGAATTCTCAAGCTCTTCGGGCAATAATCCGCCCTCTCCATTACTGATCACCGTGCCGGTCAGGGCCGTTGCCTTGGCCAGCGCAATCTTGGCCTCCTTGCTTAATGCGCCATAGGACATCCCCGCAATCATGATCGGCGTTTCAATGACCAATGGTCTGGTTGCCGTGCGTTTGCCGAGCACGGTTCGGGTATCACAATCCTCCCGGTAGGTATCAAGGGACATTCGGGACAGTTGTGAGGGCAGCACCATCAGATCATCAAAGGTCGGCATATAGCGGGTTGCACCGCAACCACGAATTCTGTGTTTGCCTGCCCCGGCCTTATAGTCAATTTCCGAGATGGTTTCTTTGTTCCAGATGCCATGCTGCACATCTTTGGGTTCAACATCCTTTTTTATAGTGCTATTCATTGCTTTCTCTCCTTATGTATTTACGATCGCATCTTCTGAGCCAACTCCGGTTTTAATTCCGGATTAAACAATGCATAGCTGTGCCGTCCTGAGGGCAGCGGGCGAATGACCTGAAACGCCTCGGATTTTGCGTCAATCCCATATCGCTTGAACAACTCCTCCAGTTCCCTGGCTTCTCCTGCCTGGATATGATCAAGAAATACATTGCTGCCCAACTTTTTTTCTGCGTCTTTATCCCGGACAAAGATGGCGCCCCGGTACATGGATTCACCAATATCAGCACCTAATTTTCCAAGTACAATGAGTTTTCCGCCCAGGGTCATTTGCCCGGCCCAGGCACCGACCGAACCGCAGACAATGATCGTTCCGCCTTTCATGCCGTAACCGACGCGACTGCCGGTGCTGCCATAAATAACGACCGTCCCGCCGGAAAGATAGGTCCCGGCATTGCAACCGGTATTTTTTCGAATCAAAAGCTCTCCGTCCATCATGTTGTCACCCACATACCAACCGGCATTGCCTTCAATGATGACGGTCGAGCCTTCTAGGAACCCTCCGGTATAAAACCCTGTACTCCCCTGGATGGTGACGGTCCCGGGCCGGGATAATCCCGTGGCAATATTGTGCATTGAGTGGGGATTTTGAATGCTGACTTCCCCTCCGGCCTTGAGCCCTTGAATAATTTTTTTGTTCAATTCCGAGGTGCTTAAATCAGCAGCATTTAT
The DNA here is from genome assembly GCA_030145005.1 of Desulfobacter sp. GTDB lineage: Bacteria > Desulfobacterota > Desulfobacteria > Desulfobacterales > Desulfobacteraceae > Desulfobacter. The sequence continues at coordinate 5,974 of JAQYWJ010000087.1, forward strand.
ATGTTCCATACCCTTACCTCTCCTGGTTCAATCTCTTCGGCAAATACATCCGGGAAAACAGCTGTAAACTCAATTTGTTCAGAGCCCAGCAAGGTAAGGCCATCCTTCTCAACCAGCAGGAGGGGCTTAATCCCGAGCTTGTCCTTGACAAATCCAATCTGATTTTTGGTAGCGGCAATAATACAGAAGATCCCATCTAATTTCTGTCCCGCATAATGCAGGGACGCCTCGAGATCGCCGCCATTTTCCTTCATGGTATTGGCAATCAGATGACTGGCGGCTTCGGAATCGTTCATGGTTTTAAAGATGGCTCCCTGGGTTTGAAGACTCCTTCTCAGGTTGAAATAGTTGGTAAACTGACCATTGTGGACGATTGACAGTTCCGGATAGAACGGGGACACAAACGGATGGGCCGCATTGACATCTTCAGCGCTCTCCGTAGCCATGCGGACATGTCCCAGTCCATGGGTGGTTCGGTTATGGCCGATCTCCTGATAACGGGTTAAATTGTCAATGGGTCCGCCGTCCTTGAACACTTTCATGCCTTTGCCCAGGGAATGCACATAAAGGCCGTCAACCGAATTGATCGCCAGATGGAGATCGGGAATATCCGCCTCGTTGATGGTCACAATAAACTCGTAATAGACAGCACGTTTACTTGAATCAAAACGCTGCTTGGATTGAATCGAAGCATAACGATTCACGATCCCGTCCAGTTCGGTCTCCATCTCTTTTCCGGTGATGGAGACCCGCAAACACACCTCGGATGAGTCTCCATATACTGAGATGCCGCTGGCATCGGGCCCGCGATGCTGTATCAAGGAAAGCATCTCCACCAGCCTCGATGATACATCCATCCCCTGTTTATTGATAATGCCGGCTATGCCGCACATACCTGTTCTCCTTTTTTACTTTCTTTGAATCCTGTTTCATCACTCTGCTTGAACCCATTTTAAATATGATAGGAATAATTCTCCCATTCCCAGTCGGTAACCGTGTTTGTAAACGTTTCAACTTCCATCTGCTTGATGGCAATAAAGTTATTAATCAGATCCTGACCGGCACATTGACAGAGCCAGTCATCCTGTTCCAGCTCGATCAGCGCCCGATACAAACTCTTTGGGACTGTATTGTTCTGTTGATTGTCATCATGGTAAAGGTCCGTGGTAACGATTGCAGGCGGTTCAAGTTGATTTTTAATGCCGTCCAGGCCTGCCGCCAGGATGCCGGCCATGGCAAGATAGGGATTACACGCGGCACTGCCCGCTCTGACCTCCACACGGGTTCCCTTTCCGCGTTCCTCAGGAATACGGACATAGGTGGTTCGGTTATCATACCCCCACCCGATATGATAGGGAGCAAAGGAATCCGGCCGATAGCGTTTGAAGCAATTTACGGTCGGCGCCAGAAACGCGGTTAACGACCGCGCATGCTTGAGGACGCCGGCCACAAACCGACGCAGAACCAGGGATAATTTTTCCGGATCGTCTTTATCAAAAAACACACTTTTCTCTGTCATTATTTCACTCAATGAAATATGGAAATGACATCCACTCCCCCCATTGTCGTTTTGAGGTTTGCCCATGAAGGTCGCAATCATATCATGCTGCTCGGCCAGATCTTTGCAGATCCCTTTAAAGAGCATGGCTTCATCGGCACTCCGCAGGCTGTGGGTGTGACTCCAATTGTATTCATACTGACCTGGATAGAATTCGTGGTTCATATAGAGCACGTTGAAATCCATCTGCTTCAGATTTGAGGTCAGTTTGTTGAGAAACCCTTTGGGATCCACGCGAACATTGCTGGTATAGCAATTACCCGCCTTATCGGTATAGGGTTCATGCTCGCCTGTCTCTGTTCGATTAAACAGGAAAAATTCAATTTCACTGGCTGAAATCGGATTCCAGCCCAGGTCATTGTATTCCTTGATCATGTTTTTCAAAAACCAGCGTGGGGATTGCAGCATGGGTTTGCCATGATAGTAAAGATCCCCGAGCAACAGGATGGTATTTTCCAGATAGGGTAAAACGGTGAAGGTGGCAGGATCCCCAACCACCTTCATATCGTCATAGCACTCCGACAGCCCTTTGACCTCGGCTACATTGTTGTCAAAACCAAGCTGCATGACTGCCGCCGCAAAAGCAATCCCTTCATCCAATACGACATCAATCATTTCAACGGGAAGCAGTTTGCCTCTGTTGACACCATTTAAATCCAGGAACTCCAGGCGGATCATCTCAATCCCCTTGGCATTGATAAGGCTTTTCACCTCCTCCCTTTTTTTGTTGTTACAGCCTGTTTTAATATCTACCACCGTTGCTTTTTTCATATCTATACACTCCGTTTAATCATGACCCGGGCCATGACAGTTCTTGTGCGACTGTCAAACACCGGGTGCATTAT
>JAQYWJ010000088.1 GCA_030145005.1 Desulfobacter sp.
AATTGAAATTATGGTCAACAGACCTTAAATAAAGGATTTGGATGTGTTAATATCATAACTGAACGCCACCATGATGGAGTCAACGCCCCCTCCTGAATCACAGATTCAGAAGGGGCTTGCAAAAGCCCACGTTGACTAGCCTAAGTCTTAGGCCCATGGTCAAAATAAAATCGCCCATCTGCTTGTCTTTTAAGCCGCCCTCGGCGTTACGCCAAAGGACATCAGGAACAATATGATTACATTGGCGTGCCTTGATGGCGACTTAAAATCCGGCGCATCTGTGGCAGATTTAATTCTGACCATGGGCCTTAACTGACTACAGTTCGGCAAGATGTAGACACCTTTGGATGTATTCGCCAGTCCAACGCCCTGTCGTGGCACTGTGAAAGCTCTGTGAGGCAGGGGCGGTCAACCACGTTGCGAAGCTTGCTGAACATTGGCGAGGCGAATCCTACCCCTCTTAGGAGGGTGTTTATAGGCCCGGCGGAGCCTTAATCCGCCTTTTTACACAATGCGCCAATTCCTTCCCCACCTTCGCTATCGCTCAGGAAGGGGACTCCTTGGCGGGGAGTTGAAAGATCAAGAGGCTTCTGATATATAAGTAGTTAAAATAACCGAAAGTCAATAATATTATGAATACTGTTTTTACCCAAGTCAAAAATGCATTGGGCAAACCCTATGACGATCTTCACTTTTTATTAAATTGCTTTAAAGAAGTGTTGGAAGAAAATAATCAGCAGAGGCTGGTTGGTTTGCTTCCGTGGTTAAATGCTGAAGTTCCGTCAGATCCGGATCTAACGAGCAATGAATACATCCATATGATGTCGATGTGTTTTCAGTTATTAAATCTGGTTGAGGTGAATGGGGCCGTACAAAGCCGTCGCCATAAAGAAGATGAGGATATGGCCCAGGTGAACGGACTGTGGGCGAATCAGTTTCAATTTTTGAAGTCTAAGGGTATCACCGAGGCCCAAATTCTAAAGGTATTGCCTAAAGTTTTGGTCGAACCGGTTTTGACTGCACATCCGACAGAAGCCAAACGCGCGGTGGTGTTACAGGAATACCGAGAGTTATACCTGTTGCTGGTTAAGCGCGAGAACCAAATGTACACCCGAATTGAACAAGCGGACATTCGGCAGGAGATCAAACAAATTTTGCATCGCTTGTGGCATGTCGGAGAGATATATATTGAAAAGCCACGGTTGGAGTCGGAGTTGAACAATATTCTGCACTATCTGACCAATGTTTTTCCCAGTGTGATTATAATTTTGGATAAGCGTTTGCGCCAAGCCTGGAAAGAATCCGGATTTGATCCGAATGTGCTTAATAACTCGGAGTTACTTCCGGTGCTGTCGTTCGGAAACTGGGTTGGCGGAGACCGTGACGGACATCCGCTGGTGACACCGGAAATCACCAAACAGACACTCGAAAAGCTTCGTATTCATGCGTTTTATATCATTAGAAATGAATTGAAATACTTGGCGCAAAAGCTGAGCATTTATCACAATATCTCGGACGTGAGCAAGAATTTTGCTGCGCGGATTAAAGAACTCCGAGAGGAAATCGGCGTTAATGCCGAAGTTGAACTCGAAGAACATGCCGAGGAGATTTTTAAGGCTTATGTACTCATTTTGATTCAGAAAATTCCGATTGATCTGAGCCGGGAGTTCAATCTTGAATTAGAAAATAAGCCGAATAGTTACCGCAAGTCCATCGATTTGATTACTGACCTCAGCTTGCTTCACGACGAGTTGGAAAGATGCGGGATCGGCGAAGTAGCCCATGTTGATGTTGGGTGGGCGAAGCGAATTTTGAAGATCTTTGGTTTCTATTTAGCAAAGTTGGATATTCGCCAAAACAGTGCTTATCATGAAAAGGCATTGAAACAGTTGGTTGCCGCATCGCTGGGGGCTCAAGCAGCCGTGCAGATTGAAGATTCCCAGGACGCCAGGCGCGCTTTTCTGGATCAGGAATTGAAAATCAACCGTCCGTTTTTGGTGCAGCATAAAAGCCTTGATTTGGAAGGACGAAATGTGATTGGGGCCTTTCAGGTCGTTAGTGATCATGTTCAACGCTATAGCTCGAATGCTTTCGGAAAGTTAATTGTGAGTATGACCCGAAATACGGAGGATCTGCTTACAGTTTACCTGTTCATGCGTGAAGTTGGTTTAATTGTGAAAAAAGACGGTCAGCTCGGGGCGGCTCTTCCTGTTGTGCCGCTTTTTGAAACGATTGAAGACTTGAAGGCCAGCACAGGCATTCTGGACGATTACCTGAGCTATTCAATTGTGAAAAACAGTTTGCAGATGCAATCATGGGAGAATCCCAATGGCGAATTGATTCAGGACGTGATGATCGGTTATTCCGACAGTAACAAGGACGGCGGAATCCTGGCCAGCTCCTGGTTCTTGTTTGAGGCACAGAAAGAATTGACAAAAATAGGCGAAAAACACGGTGTGAAAATCCGTTTTTTTCACGGTACCGGTGGCAGCATCAGTCGCGGTGCGGGACCAAGTCATTGGTTCATCAAAACATTGCCGCACGGATCAATCAATGGTAAGTTTCGTGTTACAGAGCAAGGCGAGACGATTGAGCGAAAATATGCCAACCTGGTAAATGCTGCATATAACCTGGAGTTGATGGTTTCGAGTGTTACAGCGCAAACCGTATTGCACGAAAATACAAAAGGCAAGCGCGAAGAAGTTGAGAGCTTATTCCATCGGTTAGGTGACCGGGGGCGTCATTATTACCTAAAGTTGATTTCCGATCCTGATTTTATCACCTTTTTTTCCCAGGCAACACCAATTGATGTGATCGAGTCCAGTAAGATTGGTTCTCGCCCGACACGTCGTACCGGGAAGCGCAGCATGGAAGACCTCCGGGCAATTCCCTGGGTATTCAGCTGGTCGCAATCGCGCTTCAATATCACCAGTTGGTACGGTGTTGGTTCCACGTTGAATGAGTTGAAAAACGAAAACCCGGAAGAATACAAAAATTTGCTTAATTTCGTTGAATACGATCCTTTTGTACGTTATGTGATGACAAATTTGGATAGCAGCCTGGCATCGACTGATGTGCGGATTATGGAGAAGTATGCTTCGCTGGTTGAAGAAGTGGAGATTCGCGACCGAATCATGGAGATGATTAAAAACGAGCTGGACTTAACGCGTAAGATGCTGGCCGATCTGTTGAAACGACCAATTAACGAACGACGCATTAATCACTATTACTCAACCATACTCAGAGCCGAGGCCCTCAATAATTTGCACGATGCGCAGGTTGAATTGCTACAGAAATGGCGCGAAGCTAAAAAGGCGAAGTCAAAAGAAGAAGACCATTATCTGTTTGCCCTTTTGCAGTGTGTTAATGCAATTGCCAACGCGCTCGGAGCAACAGGTTGATTTAAATAATTTCAAACTGACTAAACCGAATATTTATCCACAGCTAAATATGATTTTCTATTTTTTATGAATCAGAATCACAATGAATTAATTGAGCAAATCAATAGCCTTAAAGATCAGTTAAAGAAAAAGACTTTTGACCTTGAAGAAAGAAAAAAAGAACTCAATTGCTTATATACGATTTCAAAAATAGCCGAGACAGAGAATCTTGACATTGATTCTCTGATGCAGCAGGTGGTGGACATCATCCCGCTCAGTCTTCGGTATCCGGACATATCCGTCGCAAAAGCAGTCGTTTTGGACAAACCATATGAAAATCGCCCCCATGCCCCTAACCAATGGAAAATATCTGCCCCAATAGTATCTTCAGGAAAAAAAAAGGGAGAGTTGATTCTATACTTGACCCAGGAACCTGACCAAAACCTTCAAAAGCCTTTTCTCAAGGAAGAACAGGACCTGATCAATGCAGTTTGCGAACGAATCGGGAAAATCATAGAACGCATACAGACCAATGAACAGCTCAAAGAGGTGGAAGCCAGATACTATAGGGATATAACTCAGGAAAAAGAAAAAGAGTACCAGGTTAATCAGGAAAAAAACCGGTTGCAGCAGGAAAATATCCGGTTGCGATCCACCATAAAAGACCGGTACCGGTTTCAGAATATTATCGGGATGAGTCCGGCAATGCAGCACGTATATGATCAAATACTGACAGCTGCCAACTCCGATGCCAATGTTTCCATCTACGGTGAGTCCGGAACAGGGAAAGAACTGGTTGCCAGAGCCATTCATGATATGGGCCCCCGGAATGCTGACGCCTTTATCACTATCAACTGCGGCGCCATTCCTGAATCGCTGATGGAAAGCGAATTTTTTGGCTATAAAAAAGGCGCCTTTACCGGTGCGGCATTTGACAAACACGGATATCTGGATCTGGCAGATACCGGTACCTTGTTTCTGGATGAAATCGGAGACCTGCCGATAAGCATGCAGGTCAAGTTGCTGCGGGCCATTGACGGCGGCGGATACTATCCCATCGGCAGCCAATCAAAGCATACATCGAATTTCCGGATTGTTGCCGCCACCAACAAAAATTTGAAACAATTGGTCGGTGAAGGATTTATGCGGGAAGATTTCTATTACCGTATCCAGGTCATCCCCATCTTCCTGCCGCCTTTGAAAGAGCGAAAAGAAGACATCCCGCTCTTGGTCGATCATTTTACCGATATTTACGCCCAAAGCAGTCCTTTTAAAAAAATTCCCAATCATATTGCTGCACAGATTTTCAATCACGACTGGCCCGGAAATATCCGTGAACTACAAAATGTCCTGTTACGTTTTTTTTCCACCGGCGAATTTGAAATTTCAAACATGATCGTCAACCCCAGGAAATCTGCTGATGTCAACCGATCCGTTCCGATTGGAGACAACAGCAATAACCTTTCGCATACCATTGAAATGGTTGAAAAAGAACAGATTATCAATGCACTGCAATCGACGAACTGGCATCGTTCCTGTGCGGCTGAAAAGCTTGGTATCTCCCGAAGCACCCTGTTTCGCCGGATGAAAAAGCATGGTTTAAGATTGAAACAAAATGTTCGATATTGACACAATATCCATAAATCCCCATAAATTCAGTTTGTTCCATAAAGAAATCCAGCTATTGTTTCAGAATTGACACAGTCTCCCCATGTTAGTCAGGTGATAGATCAATAATAAAAAAATCATATATTATTAAATAGTTATAGTAAAAAAATAAGGATTGGCACTATTATTGCTTTCACCCTTTCCCGTTACTGATATGGAGGCTATATGAAAATTCTTATTGTTGAGGATGAACCCCAGGTTGTCGCTTATATTCAAAAAATATTAGAAAAATGGGGGTATGACCATCAGGCAGCAAGCAATGGAAAAGAGGCTTTGCGCCACATTTTAGAAACCGCATTTGATGTCATTTTACTGGATATCATGCTGCCGGACTACCTGGGATATGATCTCATCCCTAAATTCAGGCAGATTGATCCGGATATCAGCATTATCACCATGACCGGAGAGAATTCCCGTGAACTAGAGCAACGTGTCAGAAAAGAGGGGATTTTATATTACATGGTTAAGCCGATTGAAACCCAAAACCTTAAACTCTTATTGGAGCATCTGTGCAAAAACGGATAGCCGGCAGGAATCTGTTTCGGATTGATGCCATAATTCTTTGCATGATTAGATTTCACCGTTAGAAATACGATTTATCAAAAAGGAGGGAAGTGAATGACCCAGGACATAAGCCCCATGGACCAAGCCATCAGGGACATCAACACAAAAATCGGGAAATACCTGACCTTTTCCCTGGAAGAAGAAGAATACGGCATCGGGATTCTAAAGGTAAAGGAAATCATTGGAATGATGCCCATTACATCCGTTCCCCGGACCCCGCAGTTCGTTAAAGGGGTGATTAACTTGAGAGGAAAAGTGATTCCCATTGTGGACTTGAGAGCCAAATTCGGTATGGACTGCATTCCATATACGGAACGAACCTGCATTATCGTCGTGGAGATTGACTCCAGCGATGCCACAGTTCTCATCGGTATCGTGGTGGATGCGGTATCTGAGGTCCTGAATATCCATGGTGATGAAATTGAAGACACCCCGGCCTTTGGCACCCATCTGGACACCGAATATATCATGGGTATGGCCAAAATGGAGGGGACGGTTAAAATTTTGCTGAATATTGACCGGGTTCTTTCCAGCGCAGAGATTCAAGATTTTCAAAGTGTCGTGTAACGGATTTAAAGTCAATAATAATACATATGATAAAAGGGAGTGAAAAAATGAAACATCTGAGCTTAGGAGCTAGAATATTTGGGGGGTTTGGACTGTTGATCCTTATTGCCATTGCGCTTGGCGGGATGGCGGTCTGGAACATGAACACGGTTAAAACACAGAGTGTGATGCTGGCTGACGAGTACGTACCCGAAGTAGACATGGCCATGGAGCTCAGAGGGGCCGTGAACCGGCTGATGTTTGAAATGCGGGGGTATGGATTTACCGAGGATGACGCTTTCTATCAAAAAGCCCGGGAAGAGATGGCGGCTGTGGAAAAAGCATTGGAAGCGGGAAGGCATCTGGATGAAAAAGCACTGAATCTTAAAAAGCTCAAGGGCGAGTTGGCCGAAGCGACCAAGGGCGTTCACGATTATGAGGCATTAATTGAACAAACCGTGGATACGAGTGCCGAACTGACAAAGAACCGCGGGATGCTGGATAAATCCGCAGCCAAATACATGGCCAACAGCAATGCCCTCCTGGCCCATGAAAAAGAACAATTTAAAACGGACTTGGCCGAACGGCAGCATAAAATCGCCCATGTGAGCAAATTGGTTGAGATCGGCGCCAGGGTCCGGGTGATGAACTACAAAGCCCAGGCCAATAATACACCGGACATGATTGATGCGGCGGCTGACAAACTGGACAGCGCCTTCACGGTGCTGGAGAAACTTCGGTCCATCACCCGGGATGAAGCAGACATCCGGCGTATTGATGCCACCGCGTCCGCCGGCAAGAACTACCAGGATGCCTTGAAGGCCTTTGTCCCGGAATTCAGAAAGGCGCTGTTGGCGGACCAGGATGTACTGGCCCGGCTCAAGACAAAAATGGATAAAAATGCAGCGGTTTATATGAACAACTGTAATGAATTCCTCGAAGGGCAGCAGGAAAAATTAAGCCGGGATATGCTGGATCGGCAGAATAAAATAACCCTGATGAGTGATGTGATCAATCTGGTAAATGATTCGCGTATCGGCGCGTTTAAAGCCCAGGCCATGAGAAGCCCGGAAATAATGAAAACAGCCATGGAAAATTTTTCCAAAATTAATGACAAACTGGATGCCCTCAAAGCCGTGACACATTCAGCAGAAAACCTGAAACAGATTGAAGCGGTCCGGCAGGCCGGCACCACCTATAAAACAGCCATGTCTGATTTTTTAACCAACTGGACCCGGCGTCAGGAGATCGGCCGTCAGCGCGGGGAAGCCGCTGAAGCGGCCATTGCCGCATGCAATGCCATGTCTGACGCAGGAATGTCCGCGACCAACGGCGTTGCCGACGGGGCGGTCGCTTCCCTTGGCAATGCATCCACTGTTATGACCATCGGTTTGGTCGCTGCGCTCATTGTGGGATGCATGATCGCATTTTTCGTCACCCGGGGCATCACTGTACCAGTGAACCGAATCATTGCCGGTCTGAATGAAGGTGCCAATCAGGTAGCATCTGCATCCACGCAAGTATCGTCATCCAGTCAGTCCATGGCAGAAGGCGCCTCTCAACAGGCCGCTTCCATTGAAGAGACGTCTTCCTCCATGGAAGAGATGTCATCCATGACCAAAAAGAACTCCGAAAACGCAAGCCATGGGGATCATCTCATGAAAGAAGCAAATCAGGTGGTTAAAACGGCCAATGATTCCATGAACGATTTGAATCTCTCCATGAGTGATATCTCAAAAGCCAGCGAGGAAACCTCCAAAATCATCAAAACCATTGATGAAATTGCATTCCAGACCAATCTTCTGGCATTGAATGCGGCTGTGGAAGCGGCCCGGGCCGGTGAAGCCGGCGCCGGATTTGCCGTGGTTGCTGATGAGGTCAGAAATCTTGCCATGAGAGCAGCGGAAGCAGCCAAAAATACGGCAGCATTAATTGAAGACACCGTAAAAAAGGTCAATCAGGGATCCGAACTGGTCTCCACCACCAATGAGGCCTTTTCAAAAGTGGCCCAAAGCTCTGGTAAAGTCGGGGAAATTGTGGCCGAGATATCCGAAGCGTCCAATGAGCAGGCCAACGGCATTGAACAAGTCAATTTAGCTATCACGGAAATGGATAAGGTGGTACAGCAGAATGCCGCCAATGCAGAAGAATCGGCTTCAGCATCAGA
>JAQYWJ010000089.1:0-6088 GCA_030145005.1 Desulfobacter sp.
GCGGTTTTTTGTTTTCCCCTGACCGGGGTAATGGCTGCCCGGCAGGATAGTGTCTACATCACCATCGGCCGGCATAAAATAAGCAGTCAGGATACGTTAAGTGCCAAAAATGCTGCAGTGAGAGATGCCCTGGAAAAGGCGGTTCAAAGTGCATTTACCTCTGTGGTATCCCAGCAGAAATTGGGCGAAAATCTTGACTTTTTTTATGACCGGCTTCTTGCCCATACCATGGATTTTGTGTCCACTTACCGGGTTATCAACGGCATGGCCCATAACGGGGCATATCTTGTGGGCGTGGAATCAAAGATCAGCCTGGAACTTGTGGAGAAACGCCTGCGTGATTCCGGCATCTTCAACCAGGCCCGGAACAATCCAAAGGTTCTTTTACTCATTGGAGAACAGGGGCCGGAAGATACGCAACCCCGGTGCTGGTGGTGGCAGCCGAAAGGTCAATCCTATACCTCCATTGCGGAAAAAAGCTTGAAAGCCTTGTTTGATAAGGCCCGCATCCCCTTAGTGGTTACAGGAAACAATTATCCTGACCCTGCTGTCTATCATATTATATTTTCTGCCATGGATGATCAGGCAGCTGCCATGGCCATGGGGCAGGCCCTTGAGGCCGACATGGTCGTTTTGGGTATGGCATCGGCCCAGAAGTCCGCTAACCGGATGGGCAATGAAAAAACCTTTGAGGCGGGTGTTTCGTTTACCGTACTGGATATGGCTTCCCAGAAAGAGGTGATTCATACCACTGCCACGGCCGCGGCCAAAAGCATAGATACCCGGGGCGCAGGCCAGGCATTGGCCCAGGCAGCAGATACCGCCGGGCAAACTTTGAAGGAAAAAATTCAAGGTTTCTGGGCCCAGACCATGAAAGAGAAAAGAACCTTTGATCTTTATGTGGCAGGGGACAATTTTCTGACCCGGTTCATTGCCCTGAAACGTCAGCTTAAAGACATCCGGGAAATTGAAGATATTTCGCCCCGGGAGCTTGGATCTTCCCATGCCATTATGGAGGTCACCTACAAAGGTACCCCTGCCCAGTTTGCCAATACAGTGATGCTGAGAACCTTTGAAGAATTCGGTATTGAAGTGTCCATGGTCTCGGATGATGCGGTGAAAATAAGATTTGTGGCCTCCCCGGGCAACAACGCTTCCCTCCAGACTCCCCGGAATGGCCCAAAAGTTATAGCCCCGCAGCCGGACACTTCTTTTCAGGGGTCAGATAAGGGCCAAGGAATTGTTCAGGAAACACTGCAAGAATAACTCCAATATTCTTGACATAATTTCAAGGGTCTGATAAAAAACATCTAAGTTTAATGGCGCGTAACTCAGTTGGTAGAGTGCTACCTCGACACGGTAGAAGTCAGCGGTTCAAGTCCGCTCGTGCCAACCATAAAAATCAAGCACTTACGGGGAAACCCGTAAGTGCTTTTTTAGTTTTTGCTACTAAAACAAATTGATAAACATCATCACTCCGAGGAATAGTATTGTCAAGGGGCGAAGAGGTAATGAAAGGGTACAAATATCAACGCAGGCCTTTATCCAATTTTTATGAAGGCAAAAACGGCCATGAGCGAACCTATCAGGGCGCTTACAAAAATTATGGCCCGGATCTCATATGGCCCAAGTTTTCGGACCCTGGGATATTTTGCTGCCATGGTGCCAAAAAAAACGATGACAATAAAAGGCAGGGCCGGCAGGTACAGGTTCATGGATCTTGCGGCCACAATGGAGAGGATCAGGCCAATGCCTGCCACGGGGAAAAATGCCCGGGATTTGTTTTGCGCCTGTGTTGATCCGGCAAGGCTGAATATATTGTCGTTCATGCTGAACCGAAGCGCACCTGCGGACAGCAGGGCCACTACGACCCAGTCGGTGATGCCGAATACGGGCATAAAATAATCATTACCGGGCATGGGCATTTTGACCAGGAAAAAATCCACCAGAGGCACCGGACCGCTCATGCCTTCCCGGTAATAGTCGGAAATATTTTCTGCAAAGTTGCGGGTGGGGCCTGAAACAACACTGAATATGTCGGACAGGGCTACGGCCACGCCGATGGGAATAAATTCAGAGGGGTGCTTCAGGGGGATGACCAGCCAGTGGCCTGCCACACAGGCTAAAAGCACCAGGGTTGCCGTGGACAGGGCCGTCATGATATTGCTTTTCAGGCCTGCCTGGCCCTCCGGCAGGCAGAGAATTATAAAGATCAGCGTCAAAATCCCTATCCAGGAGAGACGCCGGGCCGTGTTTGTGCCGATGGCCGGCTCAATTCGTCTTTGATAAATCCGGGTCATCCAGGCCAGGCAGGCAATGAGCCCCACAATGATAATATAATCAAATCCGGCCCGGGGCGTTTCAGGCAATATTCGGCCCAGGGTCTGGAATCCAAGTGTTCCCAGCCCCCAGACCAGATATATGCTGATTACAGGCTTAATCATTATTCGTATCCGCGGCCGCACTGCCGATCCCGAGAAGATCGGCGATATTGGCAGACGGGTCAATTTTAGGTTCCATCTGAGGGGTTGCACAGGTCAAAAGCGTGGCTACGCCGGGACCATGACCGGCCAGCAGACAGTTCGAGTGCACCACAATACCGATGGTGACCGCGCCCTGGACATAGGCCCTGCCATAGGAATTGTCATGGTCCATCAGGGCCACAAAATCCCCGAACCTGATTTTGTCCAGATTGTATTTTTTTACGGTCTCGGGATCTGAAGTCATGACATCATAATCGCCTGCCCCCACATGGGCCCGTCCAACACCTGATCCCATGCAGGGCGCAGGCACGATAGTGGTCACCGGCACCTGGAGGCCCCCTGCACCGATTTCAATAATATTCATTTTTTCCAGCAGATCCGGGTCCAGGTTGAACAGTGTGATCCCGGGATAGTCGGTCAGGGCCAGTCCCTGGCCTTTGGCCCGGATCAGGATTTTGTCGTCATAGCTCATCTTTTCCTTGGTTTTCCGGGAGAACTCCACAATCACATGTTCGGAGCCGCCGTGATGGCCCATGACCACACCGGTTTCTCCCTGGGCGTCCCCGGAAATAATTTTAGCCTGGTTGCCCACACAGGAGAACAGCTGCAGGGTGCTGTTGGGGAAATCATTGGGTTTTTCCATATTGGCCGTGCAGGATACCCCGGGTTCGATATGGTCGCCGGCCAGGCCGAATGCCGGGTCCCCGGCCTGGACATTGAGGGTGATGCCGCCGATGCCTGGCAGTAGAAAGGGATTTCCTTTATGATCCACTTTCCAGCCGGCCCCTGCCCGGGGCATGCCGGGTTTGCAGGCCAGAAACATTTCAACCACTTTATCTTTGTTTGTTTTTAACATCATATGATCCTTATTTTTTTAATTTAATGAGAAACGGGATTGCCGTGAAGCCTGCCAGGGCCGAGATGATAAACATCATGTCCAGGCCGAATGCGTCTGCAGCGGCCCCCGCCGCCACAACGGCCAGGGATCTTAAGGCAAAGGAGATCATCATGAAAAGACCGTTGGCGGCTGCGGGACTTTCCTTGGCATTCTCCTGGATCAGGGCCAGCATTACAGGGGTTGTTGACAATACGGTGAACCCTGTTATCAGAAGTGAAAGTACCTGGATTACACCTGTGGTTGTGGCAAACAATAAGATGGTTACAGGGGCTACGAGCAAGGCCCAGAAGAGCACCCGCCTTCGTCCTAGGCGGTCGGACAGGGTGCCTGCGGAAAGGATGCCGGCAACGCCTGTGGCCTCATACAGGGTCAGTGCCGTGCCCCCCAGCCACAAAGAGCCTGTGGCCTGTTCCACATACACCGTTAAAAACATGCCCATGGAGCCGTGCATCATGGCCCTGGCCAAAAGAACCCCTGCCAGGGGATTGAGTACATGACGCACCTCTTTGTAGGCATCGGTTAAAGATCCCCGCCGCTTTGCTTTGACCGGCTCCTGGGAGGATTCCAGGGTCATGAACAACAGCACCGAGGTGGCCAGGGCCAGGGCCAAGACAAAATGGAAATGGGCCAACCCCAAAACAGATACCGCAGCCACGGCAAAGATGGGTCCCATTGTCCTTGCAAGCTCGCCGCCGGTCATGAAAAAACTCATGCCCCGGCCTTTGTACTTGCCTGAATACCTTGCCACAGTTACCGGGGCCGGGACATGGAAAAGAGATACAGAGATGCCGGCGACAAAGACCAGGACCAGCAGCATACCATAGGACGGGGCAATACAGATGAGGCTCATGGGAATGGCGGTCAGGGTCGGGGCCAGGATTACCAGCCAGCGTGCCAGGCCTTTGTTGTCGGCAAACAGGCCAATGAAGGGATTGGCCAGGGATGGGATTTGCATGACCGTGGATAAAAGACCTGCCTGGCTCAGGGTAATGGAAAGCTTTTCAATGATCAGGGGCAGCAGGGGTGCCAGAAAGCTTGTGTAAAGATCATGGATAAAATGGGCAAATGCGATCATGGAGACCCTGGAAGCTTGAAATTCGGAAGACTGTGCCGTGTTTTTATCTGGTATTGTCATTTAAAGGCCGGCCTTTGCAACCACATCCATGGCTGCATGAGCGGTCATGTCGCACTGCAGTGGTGTGATGGAGATAAAATTTTCAAGCAGTGCACTGTTATCAGACCCTTCACATGGTACCTTCTGCTCCATGCCGGCGTACCAGTAATATGTCAGGTCCCTGGGATTCAGGCGGCGGTCAAACACATTGATCAGGTTGTTGTCTGCCTGGGACGTTACTTTTGTGCCGGCGATCCGGTCAAAGGAAATGGCCGGTGCATTGATGTTCAGGAAAACTCCCGGGGGAAGATCCAGGGCCATGGCTTTATCCAGAATGGAAGCTGTATAGGCTGCCATGCCGTGAAAGTCCATGGTATCACCGTACTGGATGGATACGGCAATGGCGGGAATTTTGTTAATGGCTGCTTCCCGGGCCGCGCCCACGGTTCCGGAGTAGTTGATGTTTAACCCGGTGTTGGACCCGGCATTGATTCCTGAAATCACAAGATCCGGTGTCTGGTCGCAGATGTCAAACAAGGCCAGTTTGACGCAGTCGGCCGGGTTGCCGGCAACCGCATGGCCAAAGTCGCCGTGTCCCAAGCGCACTTTCTGGTGTTTCAGCGGCGTGTGCAGGGTGATGCCATGGCCCACGGCACTTTTCTCCCTGTCCGGGGCTGCCAGAGTCACCTCATGGTCTGATTTTAAGGTATTGAACAGTGCCCGGATGCCCGGGGCCTGGTATCCGTCGTCGTTTGTCACTAATATTTTCATAATTTGTTCCTGTTGCAGATTTGCGTGTCTAAAAAATTTTTACGCTTATGTTGATAAAACATAAAAGGGGAGGCAACTGCAATAAAAATTGACAAAAAAGGCTGCGCCCTTATATATTATAAATTGATTAGCGTATAAACAATAAAAACAGGCAAAATAATTTATGGGAAGAAAAAGTATATCTCATATCAGAAAACCTGAAATACTGAGACATACCTACAAGGTTGTGGAAGAAGAAGGCTTCAAGGGTATGACCATCGGTAAAATCGCAAAACGCATGGGTGTCAATTCAGGTCTGCTTATTCATTATTTCAAGAGCAAAGAAGGCCTGATCATGGAAATGGTAGATTTCCTTTATGAAACTTCCATGAACAATTATCTCAAGGAGCTGGAGACGCTCACCAGTTCCAAGGAGCGCATGGAGACCCTGCTGGAAATCCTTTTTGATGCCCATGGCACCTGGTCCCAGCGGGATGCTGTGTTCTGGTCCTGTTATGCCATGGGATTCAGGGATGAGAACATCAGGGAAAGAATCCGGGACATGATGCTTAAATTTATTGAATTCGGCATTGAAGAGATCGCAGGCTGGGAAGAAACAGGCCTTGCCAGTGTAGAAAATAAAAAGAGAGCCTCCGCCAAAATTTTTGCCCTGTCAGAGGGCTTCGGTATTGTGAAAAATTCACTGGATGACCCGGAGCTTATTAAGGAGGTTGCCGACTTTTTTAAGAAGACAACCTTGAACATCTTAAATTGCAAATCAACATTAAATCAAGAGCAGACCTGAATACCGTCCTGCTTTGCTGTTCCCGGCAGAGCTGTTTT
>JAQYWJ010000089.1:6188-8227 GCA_030145005.1 Desulfobacter sp.
GTAGGCAGGCAGAAATAAATCATGCCTGTTTTGAATGCTGTATCAGACACGGAAAATAGTGTCAGCATAATATATCCTGTGACCGGAATGATAAACAGTTTGATGGCCGCAGCAGCCAGGGCATTGGACCAATGCCTTGAAATGCCTGCAAAACTGAGGGTGCCGCCCATAGAGATCAGAGCAAGGGGCAGCGTCATGGAGGCCACCAGGGCAAGAAAGTTATTGATAAATGCGGGCAGACGATATCCGGAACCGGATAAGAGCAAGCCCGAGGCACATCCAATGATCAGTGGATTGGAGATCAGTGCCCGTAATAAAAGCCATAGGCGTTGACCCACGGACGGGGTGCGGCCGGAATGCCAGATCAGTACGGAGACCGAAAGCACATTGATGACAGGAATCAGGCATCCGATAAGGATGCTGAAGAGCCTGGTGCCCTCTTCTCCGAGAACGGTAAGGACGGTGGCCATGCCGATATAGGTGTTGAATCGGAACGAGGCCTGGAAAAACGATCCAGCCGCCTTGTCCGGCATTCTTGTTTTGCGTATGTAAACATAAGAGAACAGGGAAGCCAGAAAGACAGTCGCAAGTACGGCCAGAATAAGCTCGGCGCCGGATGCGTCCATGCCGGTGGACTTGGCTGTTTTCCAGAAAAGCATGACCGGAAAAAAAATATAGTACACCAGTTTATCAAGGGTCTTTAAAAATTTATCCGATGTCATGCCCTGGCGCTTGAGCATATAGCCCAATGCCATCATGGCGAGCAGGGGGAACAGGGTGTTGATTATTATCATTTCCGATTTCCTTAAACCATGAACACCTTGTTGGGTATTGTGCTCAGAAAACGGCTGCCGGTTTCCGTTATCTGGATCACGCTTTCTATGCCTGCGGCAAACCGGTCTTTAAAAATAAATTTCGGCTCCACGGCAAAGACCATTCCTGGTTCAAGCGCTGTGCTTCGCCCCTTTGAAATGATGGGGTCTTCCACCAGTTCAACACCAATGCCATGCCCTAAAAATTTGGATTTTAATCCGGAAAGGCCTAAAAATTGTTCCCCATATCCCAGCTTGTTCGCCATGGTCACGGACATCTGAAAAATTGTTTTCATGGCAACACCAGGTTTCATGGCATCCTTGACATGCAAAAGAATATCAATGGCTGCCTGGCTTGCCGCATCTGCCTGGCTGTCCATTTTTCCGGCCACAAACATCCGGGATTCATCCATGTGATAGCCAAAGGCCATGGTGCCTAAATCAATGAGTACGGGATCATTTTTTTCAATCACCCGGGTGCCTGCACCAAAGGGATAGGCGGTGTACATACCGGTGCCGCATACCGGAGAATCAAGTGCCCCTGCCTTCCCCCCGCTTTCACCGCCCATGATATGGAAGGTAAACCCAACGGATCTGTAATGGCGAGTTTGAAGGCGGCCCGAGTGGCCTTGGGTCCTGGCAAAGGCCTCAATGCGGCCGGCCAGGTCTGTTTCCCGGATCCCGGGTTCAAGGTTATCGGCAATAAAATTAAACACCCGGCTGGATATTTTTGCCACATCCTGCATAATGCCAAGTTCATATTCTGACTTTATTGCCCGGCAGGACATGATCAACGGGGTGGCATCCTGCCAGTTACAACCAAAAAACAATGACTGATAAAACCTGAAATCCCTGACCGGAACAAGGTCAAAGGCGATGCCCATGGTTTTTGCAAAACCGCCGTGACTGTCCTTGATGATCTGGGGAATTTCCGTGACTGAATGAACCGGGACAATTTGGGTCAGCGGGCTTTCGGCAACCGCTCTGGGAAGGTATCTTTTTACGAATAAAAGGGGCTCATGTTCCAGGGCCACGTATAGCCAGGCATCCTGGGCCGAGCCGCTGAAATAATAATAATCCGGTCTGTGGGTTAGGAACACACCGTCTACGCCGGTTTGGGCCATCTTCTCTTTCAGAGTCTGTATCCGCCGGTTGATTTCCGTTTCAGGGGTCAGATCCAGCGGCAAAAGCTTGTCTATCATTTTTCCCACGATTTTTTTTGTTTAT
>JAQYWJ010000090.1 GCA_030145005.1 Desulfobacter sp.
TGGTCAGGGCGCTTCATGATGCTCCGTCCGCTCTTGAAAGATTCACCCACGGCAGGGAACGCTATGTAAGTTATATCCGTAAAGCGCTTTTACAGCATATCCGGAAAGACAATATTGTTTATCATGGGCTGGCGGGACACTATTTTTTACTGAATATCCCCAATGTCCTGAAAATCAGAATTATATCGGATATAGAAGAACGTGTAAAAGAAGAAGTGAGGCGAGAAAATATTTCCGAAGAAAAAGCACGTTATATTCTGAAAAAAGATGATGATGAGCGAAGGAAATGGGGACTGAGGTTATACGGAATTGATACATGGGACAGCAAACTTTATGATATGGTTATCAATATAAAAAACCTTTCAGTTGAGGATGCGGCAGACCTGATCTGTCGGACGGTTCGAAAACCCAATTTTAAAACCACACCCGAATCGGAAAAAACCCTTGATGATGCCCTTCTTGCCGCAAAAGTTCATGCGGCTCTTGTAAAAAGATATCCGAAAATAATCGTCACAGCCGATGACGGTGTTGTAAGTATCGGCGACCCGGAAGCTCCGTCGGACATAAAAAATGATGCATCTGATGAAATAAAAGGCATTGCAAAAAATGTTGAAGGGGTTAAAGAGGTTATTATGGGTATACACAGAAGAACCGATGACCGTCGTACAGTCAATCCTTTCCACAATATATAAGGGACTCGCCCGGGACAAGGCATTTCACCAATAAAAAAAGCAGCCGACCGGCTGCTTTTAAAATCTTTGTGGGGTGAGTGACCGGGATTGAACCGGCGACAACCAGGGCCACAACCTAGTGCTCTACCAACTGAGCTACACCCACCACGAAAAACTCTGCATAATTATCAGAACCGCTTTTCTTTTTCAAGTATTTTTTTATTTTTTTTTGCCCTATTGATTAGACTCGAATTATTATCTGAACGGGAATCCGTGTTTGGACGCAAAGTTGCCCAAATGCAAGGCGCAAAAAAATTTGTAACCGAAATCACAATTTGCAATCAGGATTGCAAATTTTTCTGCAACTCGGCAGATGGATAGCTTTTAGTTCAAACACAAGTTACACATTGGGATTGACCTGCCTTACCCCTTTGACTATTATTCTTGGAATATTTACTGATAAGGGATTCGAAAAAAATAAATACCACAGATTTTGTGCCGAGTCCCTAAAACACGCATAAAGGATCGGTTAATACAATGAATATGAATACGCTGATTATTTTTATCATACGTCTGATTATAGGCCTGACATTCGGAATCATCCTTACCCGGTTGTTCAAACCGGACTGGGGCATCTACCATGGTGTTGCCACAGGAATCATTCTTGTGGCCCTGGCCTATGGCATGAGCTATTACAGAAAATCCAAAGAGTAACAGGCAGGCATTTGTGGACAATATAATTCTGGGAACAGCAGGACACATTGATCATGGGAAAACCAGCCTGGTCAAGGCATTGACAGGCATTGAAACAGACCGTCTCAAGGAGGAAAAAGAACGCGGCATCACCATAGAACTCGGGTTTGCCTCCCTGGATCTTCCCAATGGCCGGCACATCGGCATCGTGGACATGCCCGGTCATGAAAAATTTGTAAAAAACATGGTGGCCGGCTCTTCGGGCATTGATGTGGTGGTCATGGTTATTGCGGCAGATGAAGGCGTCATGCCCCAGACCCGGGAGCACATGGAGATCTGCAACCTCATGGGCATCAGCCACGGCATGATTGCCCTGACTAAAACGGATCTTGTGGATGAAGACCTGCTGGAACTGGCCATGGAGGACATCCATGATTTTATCATAGACACCTTTCTTGAAGACAAACCTATTGTACCGGTGTCCTCTGCCACAGGCCAAGGGCTGGAGGAATTTTTAACCACCCTTGAAGAAATATGCACACAAATTCCGCCCCGCAAATTTTCTTCCATTTTCCGACTTCCCGTGGACCGGGTATTTTCCATGAAAGGATTCGGCACGGTCATCACCGGGACCCTGATTTCAGGTCAGGTGAGCGTGGGCCAGGATATCATGGTGTTTCCAAGGAAAATCACCTCAAAGGTCCGGGGCCTGCAGGTGCATTCCAGTTCGGTGGAGACAGCCATAGCCGGCACCCGGACTGCCATCAATTTCCAGGGTCTTGACCGGGAAGCCGTATTCAAAGGCGATGTGCTCTCCACCCCGGGAGCGTTGATTGAAAGTTATATGGTGGACGCCGAGTTCCATTACCTGAAAAGCAATGCCAAGCCTGCCAAGGCCCGGACAAGGGTGCGGTTTCATTCGGGTACAAGTGAAATACTGGGCTATATGGTCCTGCTGGACAGGGAATCGCTTTTGCCCGGGGACACGGCACCGGTTCAGTTCCGCCTGGAATCCCCGGTCTGCTGCATTAAGGATGACAGATACGTTATCCGATCCTACTCTCCTGTAAGAACCATCGGGGGCGGGGCCATCCTCAACCCGGTGTCCCAGAAATACAAGCTTAAAGATAGGGCCATAATTGAAGGACTTTCCGACCTTGCTGAACAGAATGATGAAAAAACCATTGCCTATTTCCTGTCCATCAAGGGATATTCCGGTCTGACCTTAAATGAGCTAAGGGTCATGACCAATGTGCCGGATAAAAAACTGGCTGCCGCTTTGCAGAAAATGCTTGCAAAACAGGAAGCAGTCCTCACGGACAAGGAGAAGCAGATCTATGTCCATGGCACTATTTTTGATGAATTTAAGGAAAAAATACTGGAACGACTGACCACCTATCACCAGGAAAACCCTTTAAAGGAAGGCATGCCGGCACAGGAGCTGAAATCCAAATTTCAATATGTGGATGATGCCCGGTTTTTCAACATCCTGTTCCACCGCCTGGAAAAGGATAACCTCATTGTTCTGGACAAAAACCTTGTGAAACTTTCAGGATTCAAGGTGGCCCTCCAGGTGGACCAGCATGAAATCAAGGAGAAAATTGCCGACATTTACAATAAATCCGGTCTGACCCCACCCTTTTTCCGCACCATATGCCAGGATCTTGACCTGGATCAGAAAACAGGCAGGGACGTGATGCAGATGCTCATTGATGAAAAACAGGTGATCAAAACAAAGGATGATCTGTTTTTTGATGCCGGTGTCGTCGGTGATCTGGAAACGAAACTCATTGAATTCCTTAAAGCCAATGAAAAGATCACCACACCACAATTTAAGGAGATGACCGGCATTTCCAGAAAATATGTTATTCCCCTGATTGAATACTTTGACGCCGTACACCTGACCATACGGGTTGAGGACCACCGGCAGTTAAGAAAAAAACTGGCCTGATCATCTCTATAGGGTGCCTCTAATAATTAAAATTTTATTGAAACGAATAAATTATAGCCAAAAGGCAATTATTAGAGGCGGCCTATATTCTTTCAACAAAAGAGGCGACAATACTGTCCAGGCGCATCCAGCCTTGAAGGGTCAAAACAAACCGTTGCCCGGCATCCAGGTGTCGGGCAAATCCTTTATTTTCAAGGTTTTTCATTAGGCTTTGGAACACGGTTAAAAAGCGGTTCTGCCACAGGTTTTGCCCGGTTCTAATGTCAAGGCCCATGGATGTCCGCAGCCCCACCATAACATACTCCATCTGCCGCTGTTCCAGGGTAAGGATTTCACTGCCGGATGCGGGAAGATCTCCTATTTTCAAGGCATTGATATATCCGTTCAGGTCCGGGGCATTCCAGAACCTTTTATACGCGGCCGATCCATCCGTGTCGGATTTTACGGCATAGGAATGGGCGGCCGGCCCGAATCCATGGTAGGGCACCATCTGCCAGTACGCGCGGTTGTGCAGGGAACGCAGGGATGTATGCTTTGCAAAATTGGATACTTCATAATGATCCCATCCACGGATTTTCAGATATTTGGCAGCCGCACGGAACAAATCGACCTGATCCGATTGTGCCATGGGTAAAAACTTACCCCGTTCATGCATGACGTGCAGGGCTGTGCCCGGTTCCAGGGTGAGCATGTAACAGGAAAGATGCGCAGGCGTTAGATCCAAGGCAGCGTCAAGCTCCCGGATCAGGTGTTCTTCGGTCTGACCGGGAAGGCCGTAAATCAGATCCAGACTGATATTTTCAATACCGGCAGCACGGACCTTTTCCACGGCATGCACGGCATCATCTGCGGAATGGATACGTCCTAAAAGGGAAAGCTGTGTCGGATCAAGAGACTGAACACCAAGGCTTACACGATTGATCCCCATACCTTGGAACGATTTCAAATGGATGTCGTCCAGGGTACCGGGGTTGGCTTCAAAAGTGATTTCGGTTTGCCGGCAGAGGCTAAAAGCGTTGTCAAGGGCCTGCAGAATGGCTTCAAGGTGCCGAGGACCAAGCAGAGACGGCGTGCCGCCCCCGAAGTACACGGTTGCAGCGTTGCCTTTGGGCTGTGATACAGTTGATTGTGAACGCAGCCGAATCTCCTGGACCAGGGCCGTCACATAATCCGGAATCAAGGATAGGTCGGTTTTGGAATAAAAATCGCAATACCTGCATTTTTTTATACAGAAGGGAACGTGAATATAAAGGTGTTCAGACTCGATCATTGAGTCAGACAAACCGCATCATCAACCGGTCAAGGATCTGATCCACGTTTTTCGGGGTGACCCCGTAATTTTTACAGGCAAGCTGCACCTGGTCCATCCGGGAGCTTGTATCCATGTCTTCAAGCCCTTTGAAAAAACCCATGCGCCGGCCGATCTGATAAAGGATACGGTCTTTTGGAGCCAGCTCAAAAAACCGGTCAATGATCCCGATCATTTTTTCCTTGTCATGGGGCATCCTACCGGTAACAGTTTCAAACAGATTCAGAATGTGATCACTTTTTATACGGGACTGGATATTATCCAGGGTCTCAAGCATCAGGCGCAATTCCGTGGCAATCATGGCATCACCCGGTTTTTCAAACATGCCCCGAAGTTGCCAGTGGGCAAGTTCTGTGGAAGGGGAAAGGCCAAGGGTCCGAATTTTGATCACATCCGGATTAATCGCATTCAGGACTTCAGCGGTCTCCAGGGCATGCTCAATGGACAGGTCAACACCACCTAAGCCCGGCATCACATACGCATACAACTCAATGCCTGCCTGCCGGATCCGTTTACCCGCCGCTATGTGGCCGAATCTGTCAACCCCTTTGCGCATACGGTTAAGCACTAAATTTGATCCGCTTTCAAGCCCCACGTGAATTCGGTTAAGACCAAGTTTATGCAACTGCTCCAGGGTGCCGTCAGGCAATTGAAGGATGGTGCTGCTTCTGGCATAAGTGGCAATGGTTTCAATTTCCGGAAAACAGTCCTTGATATGCCTGAGAATAAAAAGCAGGTCCTTGGGCTTCATAACCAGGGGATTGGCATCCTGGAGGAAAATGGAGGCCATGCCCGCGGCATACCACTTGACGGCGTTGTTGAATGCAACCCGGTCCCGGACCTCAAAACTGGTATAAATGGAATGAATCCGTTCCTGGTCAAAGGCAATGGGCAGGGCATTTTCCTTAAGCAGTCTGTCAATGTATGTGCGAACCAGGTCAATATCTTTAATAATATCTTCCACAGGGCGTATGGAAAATTTCTGCTTTTTATATACCGGACAAAAGGAACAGCGGTTCCACGGACAGTTCCGGATCAGACGCAGCAGCAGGCTGTATACATCATTAGTCGGACAAATGGGTCCCTGTTCATATCCCTGGTATGTCTGTGTCTGTTTATCGTCTGCCATGGTAAAAAAACCGCAGTTTATTCCTTATATTGAACCTTTCCGATAAAAGGGTTATAAGCATTAGAAAAATTAAAGTCAATATTTGGATCATGTTTGAAAACAGCGCCGATAGTATGATATTTATATAGAAAGCTAAATCTAAAGGAGACGGCCATGCTTGGCTTTGAAATAGCAGTTTCCCTCTACGACTATCCAGAGAGTGCTCGGGCCAAAGATATTAAACGAATTGAAGCGAGGCTTTACTGATTGGCTTTAAGATCTTTCTATAAAATCATTCATACATCCAGTCGGACGGTCTGGGGTACCACGGAGGAAAGAATATTCCGAGAATCTTTGTGGATGACAGAAAAGGGACATCAAATCATCGTCATCGCCCCATCCGGCAGCCCACTTTTCATGCGGGCCAAAAAAATGGGAATCCAGGTTTATCCCTTATCTTTTAATCGTTTGGCCCATATAGGGGAATACAGCCGGCTCAAAAGAATTTTTGCCGCAGAAAAGCCTTTTGCCGTCAATTGTCACGGGCAGAACGATGCCAAGCTGGTTCTTAAGGCCGCCAGAAAAACAGGCGTAGACTGCCGGATAATCTCTCAACACGCAGGGAGCAGAATCAAAAAGGCATGGTTCACTAAAAGAAAATACAACCAATACTGCCATTATACATTTACAGACAGCCCCAAGACCATCCCATTACTTCAAAAATTTTTCAAAATAAAAGATATACGCATTTTCTCTATTCCAGGAGGCATCATTGAACCGGCGACACTCCCGCATAAAGCCGATGCCCAAAAAGAACTGTCCTTCAGATTCGGACTCCCGCCAGATACCCGGTTTGTCGGATTTACCGGACAGATGCCTTTAAGCTGGATGGGCGGTATGATCTTACAAACTTTTGAATCCATTAAAACCCAGTTGCCTCACCATATGGTGATTGCCTCTGATCAACCACAAGCCTTTCCTTCAGATCTTAAGGAAGACCTGGCAAGGGCGACACAAGGCAGAATACATTTCCTTGATTTCGAAGAAAAGGTCTGGCCCTTATACAGGGCCTTGGACTGCATGGTATTCCTCCCTAAAAAAGATGAAGTATTCCGGGCTGCCGGTATTCCCCAACGCCTTTTAGAAATGATGTACGCTCAATGCCCGGTGATTGCACCTATACATTCCGGAGTAACGGATATCATAAATCACTCCCAAAACGATCTGCTATTTGATCATGATAGCCAAGAAAAACGTATTGGACAACTGGTATTGGAAACCATTTGTCAAAAATCCGAGACCCTGAAACGTGCCGCTGCTGCCGGCGAGTACATCAGACGGCACCATACTATTGATGCCATGGGACGGGATATCCTGCGCATCTACCGCCTTCATCAGATCAGGTTGGAAAAAGAACGCCACTTCTAATACGGTTCAAAGCCGAATACTTTAAAATCATCCTTATAATAATCATACAACCGCTCTTTTGCGTCATCGCTTAAACTCATCTTTTCTGTTTTATTTGAAAAGGGAAGGGGTTTTGTCAGAGCAAGATCAAACTGCTTTAAAAATTCATTCAACGGCTCATCCAAACCTGTTTCTTGATAAATCAGGATATGTTTGGCCAGCAGATTATCCCTTGTGTAAGGGGCTGACCTGTACAACCACTTTACCTGCGGATAGAAATGAATGGGATTTTTACATTTTTTTATAAATTCAAATATGTTTTTTCCCAAATCATCCATGGTTTTGTATTTTAAAAGATTTTTTTTCTCGTTTTTATCTGTCTTGCTTTTTTTTTTGCCGCCTTTTTTAATCCAGTTATACGCGCTGATGTATCGATCAAAAGGGTGCCTGACAAGGGCAAAAGAAGACTCATAGTCTTGAAGGCAAAATTTATTGGCCAGATCATTGTGTCTTATTTGGGCAATGGCGTCGGGCAGTGCATCACTGATGCTGCTACTGGCGGTTCGCGGAACTTTAAAAAATGCTATGGTCATTTTCGATATTCTTTTTCAATTCTGATATAAAAAAAATAAATTTTAAGTTGCGTCATTTATTTCTGCGTTATTCGTTTGGTTAAAAAATATGTAAATATAATTAGAATAAGCCTTTTGCTTTGTCAATTGAAACAAAGATAGCCGTGTGATACTTATATTCTATATACCTTAAAGATAGTTAATGACATTGGACGAGGTGTTACAAAAAATAGGCGGTGGATTTGGGTGCTCACCCCGGTCTTGCACAAATAAACTATTCTGTGATATTTATTTTGGGTTAAACAGTTGGTAGTTAATATAAATAAGGAACAACTGCAAATATGAGCATTGCTGTAATACCATCTCGATTCGGCTCAAAACGCTTCAATGGCAAACCCTTGGCGCCGATAGCAGGGAAGCCCATGATTCACAGGGTTTATGAGCAAGCTATTAAGGCAAAAAATATCGAGAGGGTAATCGTTGCAACTGATGACGACCGCATACTCAAGT
>JAQYWJ010000091.1 GCA_030145005.1 Desulfobacter sp.
AAGCATATCATGGCGGCACCAAGCACTATTTACCTGATCGACGGCAGCGCATTTTTATACCGGGCCTTTCATGCCATCCGCAGCCTGGCCACGTCAAAGGGGCATCCCACCAATGCCACATTCGGATTCACCCGAATCCTGCTTAAACTGCTTAAGGACAAACAACCCGGATACGCAGGCGTTTTCTTTGATGTCAAAGGCCCCACCTTTCGCCATAAAATGTTTGATGAATATAAAGCCAACCGCCCGCCCATGCCCGAAGAACTGTCCATTCAGATCCCGGACATCAAATTGATTATCAAGGCATTGAACATCCCCATTATCGAAAAACCCGGATATGAGGCGGATGATCTTGTGGGCACCTACGCCCGCATTGCCCAAGCCCAGGGATTCAAGGTAGTCATGGTCACAGGAGACAAAGATTTTATCCAGTTGATCACGGATGACTGCACCCTGTGGGATCCCATGAAGGACACGATCACCGACCGGTCCGATGTAAAAGCGGAAATGGGAATTGAACCCGAGCAGTTTATTGACGTGTTAGGCCTTGCCGGAGACAATTCAGACAACATCCCCGGAGTAAAAGGCGTGGGCGTCAAAACCGCTGTTAAACTGATTACCGAATACGGTTCCATCAGCAGTATTTACAATAATCTGGATCAGCTGAAAAAAAAGAAAAAACTGCATGAAAACCTGACGGCATCCAAAAAGATAGTCAATTTAAGCCGGGACCTTGCCACCATTGACCGGCATGTGGATGTTAAGCAACCCCTGAACGAGTTTCAACTGCAGGAATTTGACACCCGCAAAGCCTTTGAACTGTTCCAGTCATTTGAATTTAAAACCCTTGCTTTGGAATTTTCTGAAAAAACAGATAAATCAAAAAAAAATTATAAAATGGTCCATACCGTTGCCGACATGGAAAATCTGGTGTCGGAGCTTAAAAACAAAGGGGTGTTTGCCATTGACACGGAGACCACAGACATTGATCCCATGCGGGCGGATCTTGTGGGCCTGTCCTTTTCATATATGAATGACGCCGGGTTTTACATCCCGGTGGGACACACCAATACCGGCGGAATACAGATGCCGGAAAAAGAAGATGTCCTTCGTATTTTCAAGCCCTTGCTTGAGAATCCCGACATCGCTAAAGTGGGTCAGAACATCAAATATGACTTCATTGTTCTGGCCCGGTACGGCATTGAAATCCAAGGCATTGTGTTTGATACCATGATTGCCTCCCACCTGCTCAATCCCGGCACCCGGGGACATGGCCTGGACCGTATTGCCATGAATCTTTTCGGGCACAAAATGATTTCCTACGAAGAAGTTACCGGCAAGGGCAAAGACCAGATCGGATTCCAGGAAGTCCCCCTTGACCTTGCCGCAGATTATGCGGCAGAGGACGCAGATCTGACCTTCATGGCATATGCGGTATTGAAAAAACAGATCGAGGACAAGGAGCTTACCCCTTTGATGGAAACCATTGAAGTGCCTTTGATCTGCGTTCTGGCAAAAATGGAGATGGCAGGGATCCGTGTGGATACGGATGTGCTTGGCCAACTGTCACTGGAGTTTAAAACAGAGCTGAAAACCCTTGAACAAAAAATTTACGAACTTGCCGGGGAAGAATTCAACATCAATTCATCCCAGCAGCTTGGGGTCATCCTGTTTGAAAAATTAGGCCTTAAAGCCGTTAAAAAAACCCGGAAAAAAACCGGGTACTCCACGGATGTCCAGGTGCTCACTCAACTTGCCGACACCCATGAAATGCCTGAAAAGCTGTTGCGGTACAGAACCCTCGGCAAACTGAAATCCACTTATGCCGATGCCCTGTCTTCACTGGTACACCCGGATACCGGACGCATCCACACCTCCTTTAACCAGACCATAACCGTCACCGGTCGCCTGTCATCGTCCAACCCTAATCTGCAGAACATTCCCATTCGCAAACCCGAAGGGAAAAAAATCAGGCAGGCATTTATCCCGGCAAACGGCTGTACCCTTATTTCTGCGGATTATTCCCAGATTGAACTGCGGCTTTTGGCCCATTGCGCCAAGGACCCCATTCTCATTGAATCCTTCCGGAACGACGAGGACATTCATACCCGTACGGCGCTGGAAGTTTTCCAGGTGCTGCCCGGTCTTGTGACCGATGAGATGCGCAGCCAGGCCAAATCCATCAACTTCGGCATCATTTATGGTATGAGCGCATTCCGCCTGTCAAATGAGTTGGGCATCAGCCGGAAAATGGCAGGCATTTATATTGACAATTATTTCAAGCGTTATGCAGGGGTCAAAGCATTCATCGATGAAACCATCGAACAGACCCGGGACACCTGCGAGGTATCCACCCTGTTCGGCAGAAAACGCAGGCTGGATGACATCCGTTCATCCAACGCCAATTTACGACACTTTGCCCAAAGGGCTGCCGTAAACACTCCCATCCAGGGCAGTGCTGCGGATTTGATCAAGCTTGCCATGATCAAAATGCAGACAGCCCTTGAAACTGAAAAAATGGCATCAAAAATGCTTTTATCCGTGCACGATGAAATTATCTTTGAAGCCCCGGAACAGGAAAAAGACAAACTCATGGCCATGGCAAAGCAGATTATGGAAAACGTTACGCCCCTAGAAGTTCCCCTGAAGGTGAACTTTGGTGTTGGCGCAAACTGGGCCGAGGCTGAACACTAAATTGTGCCCATCCAGAAATAGCCTTTTTGCCCAATTTCCGCGTTGGGTGAAAATTTTAATCCTCGAAATATTAAATATATGCCTGTGGTTAAAATTTTCATCCGCCTTGAACTTGAACAAAAAGTCTTATTTCTGGACGGACACAAACTAAGAAATCTGTCCGGGCAACCGGACCTCAACCCTAAATAGAATAGAGGAAAGACGTGAGTAAGCAGCGCATCGGACTTGTAATAAAAGATGAAGACCACGCCCAGAACAAAGCCCGGGAACTAATCCGGCAGATAGGGGACAGATGCCTGGTCATTGACACCCAGGCCCAGACACCGCCACCCATCCCCGAAGATCTGATCTGCATTGTTGTGCTTGGCGGAGACGGCACATTTTTAAGTGTGGCCCGGTATATCGGCGATTCGGACATTCCCCTGATGGGCATCAAATTCGGTGAAGTGGGATTTCTTGCCGAAACCACGGAGGATCTTCTTTGCAAGATGGTCGAGACGGTGTTTAAAGGGGATTATCTTATCCAGGAACGCAGCCGCCTCAATATCCGGGTGGTCCGGGACAGTAAGTGCATCCTGGATGAGGATGTGCTGAATGATGCGGTGATCAATAAGGCGGCGCTGTCAAGGCTTGCTTCATGCGCCGTATATCTGGATGACACCTACTTGACCACCTACCGGGCCGATGGTCTGATCGTGGCTACGCCCACGGGCTCCACGGCCTATTCCCTGGCCGCAGGCGGGCCCGTGGTTTATCCCGAAGTGCCCTCCATCATCCTGACCCCGATCTGTCCCTTTACCCTGACCAACCGACCGTTGATCATCCCGGACCATACCCGGGTCGAAATCAGCCTGAAAGGCAGCCCCGAGGACATGATTCTGACCCTGGACGGCCAGGAGGGCTTTGATATGGATACCTGTGACAGGATCTATATTCAAAAAAGCCGCCACAGTTTAAGAATGATCTCCTTTGAACCCCACTCCTATTTCAAGGTACTGAAGACACGGCTGCACTGGAGCGGCGGTAGATCTTAATAGTTAAGAGCCATGGAAACAATAAAATCCCCCATATGGTTTGTCTTTTTACCCGTCTTTTTCGTTGCATCAATGGGCACATATTTCAATATGCTCCCATTGATGCGCCTTGAAACTGAAACCAACTTTTTTCACCCTGGGGACAGGAATGTCTGATATCCTTTCGTATCAGCCTTCCCCTCTGCATAATCTTGGTGCCATCTCAAAGGGACCGGTATTTTTTCATAGAGCATTTTTCTTTCAGCCTCTAGAAGTCGACGCGGTACTCCCATAAAATCAGCTGCACAGAAGACCCGGCGGCCGGATTCAGATGAGAGACGGTCCAGCCACTGCAGTCCTTCAAGGCTTCGCATCAAGTGATGGTCAAGTATCAATATATCCACCGAACCAGCGAGCCGTACCGCGTTTTTCCAGGCCCGGTTACGCAACGTTAAACTCAATTGCCCAAGGTATAGTGGCGGGCCGCCGACCAGCAGTATATCCGGCTGCCACTCGAGCACAAGATCGACGGTGTCGTCATCCAGAAGCTGAATGTCCGAAGTGTGCACAAACACAATGTCATCCTCAATCCGGGTCATGATAACATTTTCGTTGCGCTCTGTTTTTTCTCCATGGGGTACGGGCACAGAAAACCGTAACAAACCGGCCTCCGGGGTCCAATCCTGCCATTGGGCATCCAGCCGTTCTTTGAGGGCGGCAGACCTTTTTCGTTCCTTGGCAGTTAAAAAATCAGGTGATTTTGTCCAGATCCGGACCCTGGAATTTAAATTCGACACCTGGGCCGCATCTAACTGATAGGGATTTGCATCCACCAGAGGAACATGGTCCCCATGAAAATGACTGAAAACAATGTCTGTCGCAAGTCCCCAAGCCTGTATGATTTTTCTACGAATTACCTCGCCCACCGCAACTTGAGCCGGGTGCGGAGCCTGACGATTACGAAGGAATCCCAGGGCGATCCCGGGATCAATAAGAATTTTTTGTTCGCCAACTGTAACAAAACAACACAGCCCTCGTACGCCTAATGATTCGGCTCCGATAATATCTATCTTCATGCTGTGGTCGCCTTCTTAACAATGCCTGCATGTACTGCTGATTTTCTTATTTTTTGCGGCAAATAATTAATTTGCTTTTACCTGACATCGTATGCGACAAGGTGACATTGTCAAAAATTTTCTCAAAAGGGGCAGTACCCTGTTTTAGGAATTCCCGGCAATCCTTTGGTCCCATTGACAGCATCCGGATATAAAACAGCATTTTTATGAATCGTTTCCGCGGCACTTCATGCTCCATAATCAATACCAGTCCGTCCGGCTTAACGACCCGTTTCATCTCTAAAAGCGCTCTTGTCCTCACCTGGTTTTTCAACTCGTATAATGCATGGGAGCAGCAGACAACATCAAAACAGTCATCAACAAAGGACAGTCTTGCCGCATCACCGTTAATAAAAAGAGTTCGACCGGATAAATCTTTCTGTTTTGCCTTATGCAGCATACCAAGGGAAAAATCATACCCAACAGTCTGGATATCAGGGGATTTTTTGGCAAACGCCAGCACAACCGACCCTGTACCGCAGCATATATCCAGCATCCTGGGGTGAGTCTTTTTATCCAATTGAGCTGAATCTACCAGGAATTTGCGAGTCTCTTCTCCATAATTATGGGAATGAAGTTTTATAAAAAGATCATAAAAATGAGAAAAGATATTATAATACTTTTGTCGGCCTGTCCGTAAATTTGACATTATTGATTGATCACTTTTTTTCCCAATATATAGGTGAACTGCTCTGTCCGTCTGAACGCATGTTGAGCGGTCCGCCGAATAACGTAAAAACTCAGTTTACAACCCATACGGTGCAATCAGCAGCCGATTGAACGACCTTTGTCGAAACCGAGCCAAACAAAAACTCTTCAGCTTTGCTCACTCCGCGCCTACCGATTACGACTGTATCGTAATTTCCCTCTTCCCTGATCCTCAAAATATCCATACCGATACTGCGTCCGGTAGTACATATATCCGTATCATGAAATGGAGATTTGCAACTAGCAAAATATTGATCAGTTACAACATCAGCAGAAACACCTTGTTTTATGAGAGTTTGCTTTGCCAATGACAGCTTTTCAGTCATCTCAACTTCATTTTTTTTACACTGACTGACCCAAATTTCATCATCAGGGTAAAGATCCTTATCCGGTAGCCTTTCGACATAAAGAATTAAAACTCGGCATATGGGATAATGCTTCACTATATTACCTACATATTCAACCGCTTTGAAAGAATTTTCAGATCCATCAAATGCCACGAGAATCTTATTAAGTGTCATAATTTCACCCCCCTGTTTAATTAGACATTATAAAGACCGAATCTCTTTTAAACTGTTATTCATATCAACCAGCAGTTCATCTACCGACTCATAGAAAACCGAACTTGAAGATGATAAATGCATCAAGATATTATTTAATGAGTTTGGAATATAATTATATATTTTCTTCACATTAACGACACGGTTGCCTATAACTACAGAGTAATCACCTGAATTCAGTGTATTGAGAATAGAATTTTCTGTTCCGAGTTCCAGCAAAGTCTGCATAGTAAGATTTGCTTTACCGACAAGATACACAAGAATGCTTTTTAATCCGAAAATATCCAGACCGAAGGGATTTTCGTAAAGTTCAAACGCATAATCAAAGTCGATCCACCGATATGCTCCGGTTCCACTTTCAACCCACAAATGATCACGCCGGA
This sequence comes from Desulfobacter sp., assembly GCA_030145005.1. Classification (GTDB taxonomy): domain Bacteria; phylum Desulfobacterota; class Desulfobacteria; order Desulfobacterales; family Desulfobacteraceae; genus Desulfobacter. The sequence goes on from JAQYWJ010000091.1 coordinate 6,474, forward strand.
CATCACCATGTTTTTCATCGTGGCTGTGCAAAAAACTGATTGCTTCGCACGCACCAATAAACTTCTCAAATATATCAGGAAAATATTCATGAAAATAAGTTTTATGATCGACCGGGATATCGTGCACCACAACGTCAAGCCGCTTTCCGCGAATGATATCCAAGACCCTGACATTATTTCCTGCTATGTCATTCTTAGAATATCCCTGCATGAAACGCATATCCCCTTTAACAAGATCTAAGATTCTAGCTTCTTTACGAGGACTTCTATAGCACTTAATTTCGAACGGCCCAATATACATTGGAAATGTTTCATAAAAGGCTAATTTTAAAATTTGAGACCGGCCGGATTCAAGATGCTTAACGCGCTTCACCCAATATTTCGGGTCAACCAAACCAAATCGGCGCTCCTGTTCATTTTTAAGTACAAGAAAATGCTCATTTCCAAGTTTCATGACATCACTGTAATCAATATTCATAAATTCAGTCGAATCAGTGAAAATCTTCCCAAAACGGGACATTTGGGAATCAGGCATATACTTATGGATAAGTTTTTTAACGTCAGTACTCATAGCCACTCCTGATATTGTATATGAACTCGATGATCGAGATGAAGCAACAAAGACCGCTTATAAACTCATGAAAAGGTTACCACAGCAGAGTTAAAAGTAAAATAGAAAGGCAAATTTATTTCAGCTCCCAGGATCAGCCTATTTTCAGGACCTTTGCTCCCCTGATGGTTCCTTTTTTCAGCTCGACCAGGGCCTGGTTAGCCTCTTCAAGTGAAAATTCCTCAACCTCCGGCCGGATTCCAAACCGCTCAGCCAGGGTTAAAAATTCTACGACATCCTTACGGCAGATATTGGCAACACTCTTGATCTCTTTTTCCATCCAAAGATGAGCTGGATAATCCAGTTTTAAAAGGTAATCCTTATCCATCTCTTCTTTCCTGATGGCATTGATGACCAGCCGTCCGCCGGGTTTAAGGTTTTTCATTGCCTCAACAACCGGTTTCCAGGCAGGTGTGGTATCAATAACAGAGTCCAGCAGTTCCGGTGACGCTTCTGCCGTATCCCCGGCCCAGACAGCCCCAAGCTCTTTTGCAAATTCTCTCTCTACAGAATTTCTGGCAAAAACAAACACCTTTGCATCAGGATATTTAAACCTGACCAGCTTTAATACCAGATGACCCGAAGCACCAAACCCGGTCAGCCCGATATTCTGCCCATTCTTAAGCCCTGTTAATCTCAAAGAGCGGTACCCGATTGCACCTGCACATAAAAGTGGAGCAGTCTCCGTATCCTTAAGCCCATCCGGAATAGGAACGGCAAAGTGCTCTGGAATGACCATATATTCTGCATACCCGCCATTGGCATCCTTCCCTGTGGCCTTGAAATCCTCACACAGGTTCTCATTGCCGGCCAGGCAGAATTCACATGTCCGGCAGGCTGAATAAATCCATGCAATCCCAACCCGGTCGCCAAGTTGAAAACCTTTAACATTTTTACCGGCCGTTTCAACCTGTCCCACCACCTGGTGTCCCAAAATAACAGGCAGAACCGGTGGTGCAGTTCTGCCTTCAATTTCATCCAGTTCAGTATGGCAGACCCCGCAGACAGATACCTTAACCAAAATTTCGTCATCTCCTGGAACAGGAACAGGCAGATCAACCAAATCCAGAGG
>JAQYWJ010000092.1 GCA_030145005.1 Desulfobacter sp.
ACCGCAGGAATATAGTTTCTGGGAATCACGCCGCCCACAATTTTATCCACGAACTCATACCCGGATCCCTTGGGAAGGGGCTCAAGCTCGATCCAGCAGTCACCGTACTGACCATGGCCACCGGACTGTTTTTTATGCTTGCCCTGGACCCGGACTTTTTTCTTGAAGGTTTCACGATAGGCGACCGTGGGTGTGGCAATGTCCATGCCCACATTGAATTTGCGCTGGATTTTTTCTGCAGTAATTTCAATATGAACCAGGCCGCGGCCGGAAAGAATGGTCTGGCGGGTTTCTTCCTCACGACGCAGGGTAAGGCCGGTATCCTCTTCAAGGATCTTACGCACGGCTTCGTGAATTTTATCTTCGTCACTTTTGGACTTGGGTGAAATGGCAAAGGAGATACACGGGGGCAAAGGTGCCGGTGCCGGAATCTGGATGGCTTTCCCGCCGGTCAGGGTATCTCCTGTCAGAGTTCTTTTCAGTTTTGCCACGGCCACAATGGAGCCTGGCAGCGCACCATCAATCTGTTTTTGCTCTTTACCCGCAATTTCAAGAAGCTGTGAAAACCGCTCTTTGGTGTCCTTGGTCACATTGAGGACATTGCCTTCCTTGCCAAGTGTTCCGGAAATCACCCGGAAAAGGGAAAGCCTTCCCGCATAGGGGTCAACAATAGTGGCAAATACAAAACCTGTGAATTCAGCATCGGGATCCGGCGCCACTTCCACATCGTTTCCATCGGCATCTTTGGCAGTCCATGCGCCGCGGTCAAGGGGGGAGGGCATATAATCATTGATAAAATCAAATACCACATCAACGCCGATCATCTTTGTGGCGGATGTGCAGATGGCCGGATAAAACTGGGCATCAAGAACGCCTTTTCTGAAAGCGCCTTTAATCTCTTCTTCGGTCAGTTCTTCGCCTTCCAGATATTTTTCAAGCAGATCATCATCAAGCTCTGCGATATTTTCAACGAATTCTTCCTTGTCAGCGGCAATTTCATCTGCCATATCTGCCGGGATATCAATTCTTGTGGCCTTGCCGTCGGCGTCATACTCAAAGGCTGCGCCGGAAATGATATTTACAAGACCTTTAAACCCGTCTTCTTTTCCAATGGGATAGCATACGGGAATGATTTTCTTTTTCAGGGACGTATCACACGCAGCAACCGCAGTGCTGAAATCAGATCGTTCACGGTCGAGCTTGTTAATAATAACAAAACCGGGCAGGTTATATTCCAGGGCGGAAACTGCTGCTTCCTCGGTCATGGCGGAAGGTCCGCCAACACCGTCAATGACAAAAGCCATACTATCGGCTACAGGAAAACATGTTTTGGCAGCAGAAAAGAAATTTTGGTCCCCGGGGGTGTCCATTAATGTAACGACATGCTTTTGATGCGTATACTTAATAAATGATGTGTTAATACTTTGCTGCTTTTTGGTTTCTTCGGGCTGGAAGTCCATTACCGTATTTCCTTCTTCAACCTTGCCAAGGCGATTTGTCACCCCGGCTTTGAACAGCATAGCCTCAGCAAGAGTTGTCTTGCCCGCACCTCCATGGCCCGCAAAAGCCACATTCCTCATGGATTTTATTTCTTCGCTCATTACGGCTCCTTTAGAATATTAATAAAATAACAATACTTTAAATAATCAAAATAAAATAAAAATAACAGACTTATTTTATTTTTTTTGATAAACTAACGAAATTACATATTCCTCATTACCCTTGGCACCTAAAACCGGCGAGGTAACGGTTCCATTCACCTTATACCCCCTGTCCTGGAAGAAAAGAGTAATATCCTGCTTTACCTGTTTTCTGATTTCCGGATCCTTTACGATGCCGCCTTTGCCTATATTTTCCTTTCCCGCCTCAAACTGCGGTTTGATAAGGGCCAGGATATTCGTGCCGTCCCGCATGAATTTTTCCGCTGACGGGATAACGGTTTTCAAAGAGATAAAAGAGGTGTCTGCCACCACCGCATCCATGGGTTGGCCAATGGCGTCATAGGGAAGGTGGCGGATATTGGTGCGCTCTATGACCACCACCCGGTCATCCTGTCGAAGGGACCAGTCAAGCTGCCCATAGCCCACATCCACGGCATACACTTTTTTGGCACCGAATTTGAGCAGGCAGTCGGTGAATCCACCAGTGGAGGCACCAATATCAAGACAAACCGCATCCTGAACAGATACGGGGAAACTTTGAAGTGCTTTTTCAAGTTTAAGTCCGCCCCGGCTGACATAGGGATGATCCGGGGCTTTGACATCAAGCAGCGCATCCTGGTTCACCTGGGTGCCGGGCTTATCTACCTTGATACCGTTTACCAGAACCTTTCCGGCCATGATCATGGCTTTGGCCCGTTCCCTTGAGCGTATCAGACCCTGGTCAACCAGGGCCTGGTCCAGGCGTTTTCTGGCGATTTTATTTTTCACTGCACAACTTCAATCCTGCTGCCACAACCGCCCGGGCATCAATGCCGTAATCCTTTCGAAGCTCATTCTGGCTGCCGTGTTCAACAAATACATCATTAACGCCCACCCGGTTCACACGGCATCCTGAAAGTCCGTTATCACAGATCAGTTCAAGGATGGCTGATCCGAAACCGCCTGCCAGCACATGTTCTTCAATGGTCACCACATTTTTGATCTTTCCGGCAAGATCAAGGATCAGGTTCGCATCCAAAGGCTTTACAAACCGGGCATTGACCACGGTACTTTCAATGCCTTTGGCGGATAATTGTTCTGCTGCATCCATGGCATCATTCACGCAGCGGCCAATACCGATGATTAAAAGATCGTCGCCTGTGCGAAGCACCTTTGCTTTTCCAATATCAACGGCCTTGGCATTGTAATCAACGTCGTGGACGCCCTGGCCTGCACCCCTGGGATAACGCAGTGAAATGGGGCCCTGGTGGTTCACAGCAGTTTGCATCATCCGCACCAGTTCATTTTCATCCATGGGTGCCATAACGGTCATATTGGGTATGGACCGAAGATAGGAAAAATCAAACAACCCGTGGTGGGTGGGTCCATCTTCCCCCACAATGCCGCCACGGTCAATGGCAAAAATCACAGGATGGTTGTCAATGCAGACATCATGAAGAATCTGGTCATAGCCGCGCTGCAAAAAGGTGGAGTAGATGGCCACCACGGGTTTTGCCCCTTTGACGGCAAGACCTGCAGCAAAGGTAACTGCATGTTGTTCGGCAATGCCCACGTCAACAAACCTGTCGGGAAACTGTTCAGCAAAATGGCTTAGCCCCGTACCTTCGGGCATGGCTGCAGTCACCGCCACGATACACTTGTTTTGCTTTGCAAGCGCAATCATACAATTGCCGAACACCGACGTGTAAGAGGGTGGGGCACTTGACTTTGACGCTGGGCATTTCCCGGTATCCACGGCAAATGAACCCACACCGTGAAAATAGACCGGATTTTTTTCAGCCGGCGTATACCCTTTGCCCTTTTTCGTGGTCACATGCAACAGCACCGGGGAATCAGGATCTTTAATATTAGATAGAATATCAATGAGATGCTCCAGATTATGGCCGTCAATGGGGCCGAAATAATCAAAATTAAAGGCCTCAAACAGCATGCCCGGGGTTACAAAGGTCTTAAATGATTCCTCCCACCTTTTAGCCCATCCATACATGTCATCGCCGATCTTGGGCACGGATTTTAAAAACTGGCCAAACTGGTTACGCATGTTCTGCAGGCCCTTGTGAGAAAAGGTCCGGGACAGATAGGAAGATAAAGCGCCTACATTAGCGGAGATGGACATGTCGTTATCATTTAATATAACGATGTATTTCTGCTGGAGATCGCCCGAATGGTTCAACCCTTCGTAAGCAAGCCCTGCGGTCATGGAACCGTCACCGATGATTGAGACCACATTGGAATTGTCCTGCTTGAGCGCCTTGGCATAGCACATGCCTAGGCCGGCAGAAATTGACGTGGAGGCGTGTCCCACAGTTAATGCGTCATAGGGACTTTCCTTGATTTTAACAAACCCTGAAAGGCCCTTGTACTTTCGAAGGGTGTCAAAGTTGCGGTGGCGCCCGGTTAAAAGCTTGTGGGCATAAGACTGGTGGCCCACGTCCCAGATCAGGGTATCCTTGGGTAAATCAAATACGTAATGCAGGGCAATGGTCAGTTCTACGACACCTAAACTTGATGCCAGATGCCCGCCGTTTTTTGATACCACATCAATAATTCTGCCCCGGATCTCCCGGGCGACAGCGTCAAGTTCATCCCTTGGAATCTGTTTTAGATCATCAGGGCTGTTTATTTGGTCAAGATATTTCAATACCTACCTCTTCAGTGCCCATCCGGAAATAAGATTTTTTGTTCAAGTTCAAGGCGGATGAAAATTTTAACCACAGGCATATACGTCATATTCCGAGGATTAAAATTTTCATCCAACGAAAAAATTGGACAAAAAGGCTATTTCTGGATGGGTACTTGTTATAGTCCTGTCATCGGTTTCTGTTAATAATGTAGCCGGCAATGGCGCGCAAAGGTTCGCTGTTTTTCTTAAATTCCTTTTCCCTGTAGCTGTCTAAAGCCGTTAGGGCATCGGCCACAAGCTGCTTTGAAAAGACTTTGGATTCTTCAAGGCCAAGGATGGCAGGAAAGGTCAGTTTATCGTGCAGGGCATCGGAACCCGCTGCCTTGCCCATGACTTTGGAATCACCTTCCACATTCAGAATGTCGTCCATAACCTGGAAGGCAAGCCCGATATTTTCAGCATATGTGCCCAAGGCGTTTAAGGCCTCTTTATCAGCACCGGCACTGATGGCCCCTGATGCAACACTGACCTCAATCATGGCCCCGGTTTTATGCCGGTGAATTTTCTTTAAATGGGCCAGGACACCAGGGCTGTCCAAAGGCAAATTTTCGGGGTTATTTTCAGCCTGCATATCAAGCATCTGGCCTTCCACCATGCCGTTAACACCGGCTGCCGCAGATATTTTTTCCACCAGAATCAGCCGGGTTTCGGCATCGGGAAAAATCTTGAAACATGACCCGGGCGCTGCAAGGATATGAAATGCATGGGTTAAAAGCCCGTCTCCGGCCAGAATGGCCGTGGGTTCGGAAAATTGTTTGTGGCAGGTAGGAACGCCTCTGCGCAGGTCATCATCATCCATGGCCGGCAGGTCATCATGGATCAGGGAATAGGTATGGATCATTTCAATGGCACAGGAAGCGGGCAGGGCGATGAGCGGATCTGCACCTAACGCACTGGCCGTTGCCAGCGCCAGGGCAGGGCGTACGCGTTTGCCGCCGGCCATCAAAGAGTGGGTCATGGCCTGGACAAGCTCGCGTTGCCGGTCCAGTTCATCAAAAACGCTTATCAGCGCCGCGTCAACCAGTTTTCGGTTCCGGAATAAATATCCGGAAAGATCAAAGGTACTCATTGGTCTTCCTTAAAATCTGATACATCGGGTTTACCGTCAGCATCCACGGTCAATTGGGTAATTTTCTGCTCGGTTTTATCTAAAATATCAAGGCAGAAACGGGTATTGGCAATCCCATCTTCGTATTTTTTAACTGCTTTCTCTAATGTCAAATCACCGGATTCCATTTCTTTGACAATGTTTTCAAGCTGTTTTAATGCTGATTCAAAGGTTTTCTTTGCCATATACTTTTTCCACCCGGGCATCCAGGCGTCCTTTAGATAAAATAATTTCAATTCCATCGTCTGCATTAAGCGTGTCAGCATCCATAACAACATGACCGTTGGACAGACTGCGGGTGATACTGTAACCGCGGTTCAACACCGCTGACGGATTTAGGATCTCAAGCTGGGCTTTTTGTTTATTTACCTGGTCTTTGCATTGTTTCAGGTAAGCATAAAAAAAATAATCCAGACTTGTCTGAAGATCCTTAACATCCTTTTTAAATGCCTGGATGCGGGGCAAGGGCAGGGTGCCTGAAAGCGCTCTTTTAAGCCATTGCGTTCTCTCGCGCTGGTAGTTAATGTGATTTTTGACCAAAGAAAATAACCGGGATTGCAGATCTTCGATGCGAAACCTGAAATCATCCACAACCCTGGCCGGACTTTTAAGCCGCCTGCGTAAATCGTTTATATATTCCCTCAGTTGAAGGATACGACGCTCAATTTTATTGTTTAACTCATTTTGTAATCCAAAGATTTGATGAACCATTGCAGCCTGGTCAGGCAAGGCCATTTGGGCAGCAGCCGATGGGGTAGGGGCCCGAAGATCAGCTACAAGGTCGGCAATGGTGAAATCAATTTCATGACCAACACCTGAAATGACGGGTATTTCAGATTCGTAAACGGCCCTGGCCACGGTTTGGGTGTTAAATGCCCACAAATCTTCTAAGGATCCGCCGCCTCGGGCAATAATAATAAGGTCACAGGTTTTGACCGTATTGGCAAGTTCAATGGCATGGGCAATCTCAAACTCTGCGGTGTCTCCTTGTACCTTGACAGGAATGATTTCAAGGGGAACGCTTGGACAGCGTTGTTTGGCCACCTGAATAATATCACGAACCGCAGCACCCGTACCCGAGGTGATCACATGGATGCCTGACGGCAAAAAAGGTATTTCCTTTTTGTGCGCAGCATCAAACCAGCCCATGGCAGCCAATTGGGCCTTAAGCTGTTCAAAGTCTCGCTGAAGCGCGCCTGTGCCTTCGGGTTCCATATGCTCAAAAATAAGCTGGTAAGCCCCCCGGGGCTCGTAAAGGGACAGGCGGGCCATACCTTTGATTTTCATTCCGTTTTCAGGGGTGAATTTTAAATGGCGTTTTTGTCTTTTAAAAATCACGCAGGAAATAACGGCAGCTTCATCTTTTAATGAAAAATAGCAGTGGCCTGAAGCAGGCGTTGAAAAATTTGATATTTCACCAGTGATCCATAAAAAAGGATACTGCTCCTCAAGCAGATTTTTTATCTGTCTTGTCAGTGTCCCTACGGTATAAACTTTATGATTATCCTGTGGTATCATTCCTTTCCTTATCCCGGGATTATGCGGCTTATGCGCAAAGTTAGTACTTATAAAATAAATCATTTATAAAAGTCAATAAGTGCAAAACCATGAAGAACAACGCCCGGGACCCGTCAGAATCTATATTTAATACAAGGTCTGATAATATATATTATGTAAACTTTTATTTTATCAAATTTTATATCCAACTGTTTTGTATAATCAAAATGTAATATTGAAATCTACCCTGCCCGTGTTATATTATCGTAAAAAATATATAATATCAGATTATTTAACCTGACTAAACCTGAAATAAAAAGGAGTTGCAATGAACACAAATCTTTCCTATCAACAGACCGGGGTAATGACCCGGGTCAATGCGTTTATCAGAAGCACATACAATTGGATGACCATCGGTCTTGCCGCCACCGGCCTGACTTCATATTTTGTATCTGAAAGCCCTGCCGTGATGCAGACCATATACGGCAACCCCATCATGCCCTGGGTATTGTTCATCGGTCTTATTGTCATGTGCGGATTTCTCAGTGCACGGATTCAAAAGATGCAGGCAAGCACGGCCACAGGTCTTTATATGGGCCTTACCGTCCTTTACGGTATCTGCCTGGCCCCGATCTTTATGATTTATACCCAGGCATCCATTGCCTCCACCTTTTTTATCTGCGCTGCGACCTTTGGTGCCGCAAGTGTTTACGGTATGGTAACGAAAAAAGATCTCACCGGTATGGGGCAGTTTCTGATGATGGGCTTGTTCGGTATAATTATTGCCATGGTTGTAAATATATTCCTTCAAAGCTCAGCCATGCAGACCATTATCTCCATGGTTGCGGTTCTGCTGTTCACAGGTCTTACCGCCTATGATACCCAGAAACTGAAATCCATGGCCGTTACCCTTCCCATGGATGCAAGCGGTGCCATGGTCCGCAAAGGCGCCATCCTTGGTGCCTTAAGCCTTTACCTTGATTTTATGGGATTATTCGTTCATCTGCTTAGCCTGCTTGGCGTAGCAAGGGATTAATGTACGAATCGATAAAATAGCTTAATTTTTTCATTTTTTTGATAAAAACCCCGGAACAAAAATTTTGTTTCGGGGTTTTTTATTGTTTCTGTAAAAGGTTAAAACCCCCGCCTTTAGGCGGGTAACTTGGAAAAAGACTCCAAT
>JAQYWJ010000093.1 GCA_030145005.1 Desulfobacter sp.
AAACTTCTCGATGAGGCGTCCGAGGAAGCTGCGAGCACCAAATCAAACGCTGACTTTGTTCCCGGCATCATCACCATCCTCCGGGGGGATGACCTGGAGGAGAGAGGGATGCGCACGGTATACGAGGCGCTTTCCCTGGTGCCCGGCCTGAACCCCGCCATGTACCCGTTTGGCGTCAAGAAGATCGTTGTCCGGGGCCTGTCGCCGGCAGTAGGTTCCGTCGACATGAAGCTGCTTTTAAACGACGTACCGACAAACAATGCCCTGATAGGCACCACACCCGGCTTTTACGACATCCCCGTGGCCCTGGTGGAACGGATAGACATTGTCCGCGGCACCGGCGCGGTGATCTATGGCGAAAATGCAAGTTCCGGTGTGATCAACGTCATTACACGAAAAGAGGGCAACCGGATCTATGGCCGCTATGGGCGGTATGACACCTTTGATGCGGGCGGCGTTTTCTCCTATGCCGGACCGGAGAAGGATTTCAAGATGAGCCTCAGCCTGGCGGGCTGGGACACGGACGGCGCGGATGTGGCGCCAGGCCCTCGTATTGATGACAAGACCGGAGACACGAACGAAAATCATGAGGATATCACTGCGATCATGTCCGTGGATTACAAGCGTTTTTCCCTGCTGGGGCAGTACACATCCGTTCAATTCGGGGATTACTTTGGTTACTTTTCCAGCCTTCCTGAGCCGGGCGACGACCGGAAGGTTAACTCTTGTGACAACATGATGCTGGAAGCTCGCCAGGAACTTGACCTCACCCAGGCCCTCAAGGCGAAGTTGAAACTAGGATTCGTGAAATATGAGCAGGATTGGCTGGGTGAAATGCGGCATAAACATATAGTTCAATATTCTGAAAATTCCTCCTACGAGGAGAAGCGCATCTATGGCGGGATTGATTTTGCATGGGAGGGATGGAAAAACCACCATTGGGTCCTGGGAATGACATTTAGCAACACTGAAGTGGGTGATGCGTCGATCGAATATGAGGGGCAGGCACCTTCTGATTTCAGGTATGACCAACCCGGGATAGACGGCCAGGGTCGCAATATTTACAGCCTGTTCACACAGGATGAATATGAAATCAGCGACAGGCTCACCCTCACCATGGGGCTGCGGTTTGATCATTTTTCCGACCTAGGTGATGAACTGACCCCCAGGCTGGCGCTGGTTTATCGCTTGAAAGATCGTCACATTTTCAAGGCACAATACGCCAAAGGGTATCGAACCCCCACTTTTTTTAGAAAGAATGGATGGGGTTATGGATTCTCTAATAAAGAAGGAATTCCTAATGATTTTGAAGCCATTGAAACCTATGAATTCGGCTATATTTATAAAAATGCAGACACCGACGGTCGCATCACTTTCTTTCATTCCGAAATCAAAGATTTGAAAACCTATGATTATGATAGGGATGGTGGCGGGTTTGCAATAAATACTGTGGAAAGCGCCAGGATGACAGGCGTGGAACTGGAATTCGAGCGGCAGTTGACGAATACGCTCAAACTGAACTCCAATCTTTCCTATGTGGACACAGAGTATTCGAACCCGAATACTTCGTTATCGATTAGTCGCCGTGACGGATTGGAAATCCGGGGATCCGCCAACTGGCTGGGCAATTTGGGCCTGATCTACACGCCCTGGAAAGATATTTCCATGGCCGCGGATTACCACTATGTGGGCAAGCGCCATCGATGGTACGATGACTATTCCAGGGACAAATTGGACGCCTATGGCACCGTGGATGTCACCTTAAATATCCGCAATTTTTTCCGTGATAACCTGACCTTTCGCGCGGGCGTGAAAAACCTGTTCAACGCGGATGTGGTATATCCCTCATTTCATGAAGATTTATATAAAGACGACCTGCCGAGGGCCGGACGGAACGGGTGGGTGCAGTTGAGTTATATATTTTAGTTACCGGGCGTTTCATTGGATGGGTATCAGCCAATGGAACACGCCTTTTATTGGGGCTGTGAACACGTTTCACCCAGACACAGTGGATCCAGGAGGAATTTTGCAGACTGACCGGAAAAAGATAAGGAGAAGTTTTCCCATGAAATCGGTGATCGGCGTGATGCTGATTTTTTTTCACCTCCTGGCTGCCGTCTGTTCATGGGCCGGGCCCAGGGAGGAGATGGAGAACAGGCTGAACAAAGGTCTAAATGTGTTCCCGCATATTCTGGCTGGAGACAGGGATGTTACTTCCAAGACGGATGAGCAGGGGGTGCTGCGGCTGCTGTTTGTTTACCGGGATGACCGGGAGGGGGCCGAGGCGCTGAAAAAGCGGTTGGAGAAAAAAAAGCCGTCTGTGAAAAATATTGCCGTGGTAACCGAGATCATTGCCGGGTCTGACATGGGATCAGCCCCTTCACGGCGGTTGGGGGCCATTTTCCTGACCCAGGCGCTTCCCGAAGACGTTTTTCAGCGGGTCATTGATTTTGCCGTTGCGAATCAAGTGATTGTCTTCTCTTCAATTATCGGTGATGTGGAGCGGGGTGCAACTGCGGGGATCTACATCAGCACGCGGACCAGGCTCTCCTTGAACCTGACGATGCTTGACAAATCAAAGATTCGTATCAAAAAAAGGATCCGAGAAATTTCAAAAAAATACCAATAGGAGACCGGGGAGGTGGGGGACTGCAACACATGCCGTCTCCGGCCGTTGCCTGGGGCTGTGAAAAACGGTCCAAAGATGGCCGTGGCCCCATGGTGACAGTTTCCCAATGCCCGGATAAAAACAGATGCAGAACAATAATTCCGAACACCAGATATTTATCAGCTATGCCCATATCGACAACCAGACCCTGACCCCGAAGCAGGAGGGCTGGATCTCGTTTCTCCACCGGGCCCTGGAAATCCGGCTGGCCCAGCTGACAGGGGAGCGCCCTAATGTATGGCGGGATCCCAAGCTCCAGGGCAACGACAGGTTTGACGAGGAAATCGTCAAATCCGTGGACCGGGCCAAGGTCATGGTCGCGGTGGTGTCACCCGGCTATGTAGCATCGGAGTGGTGCCACAAGGAGATCGAGGAATTTGTCCGGGTCGTGGCCGACAACGACGGGCTGTTCATCGACAACAAGTCCCGGATCTTCAAGGTGGTGAAGACCCGGGTCCCCCTTGAAGAGCATCCCCCGGAGATCCGGAACCTGCTGGGATACGAGTTTTTTTCCATCGACCAGCAAACCAGGCGTTTGAAAGAGTTCAACCGGGGGTTCGGATGCACCATCGAACCCGAGTACATGGACCGGCTCGAAGACCTGGCCAACGACATCTGCGAGCTGCTCAAGCTGCTCAAGGCCCTGCACCAAGGCGGCGGGGCCCCGGCCCCCGGCGATACCGGCATCTGCGTTTACCTGTCCGAGACCACCACCGACCTTATGCCCGTGCATGACCAGATCCGCAGGGAACTTGCAGCCCACGGGCACAGGGTTCTGCCGGACCGGTGCCTGCCGCACTTCGGGCCGGAACTGGAAAAGAGTGTCCGGGAAGATCTTGAGCGCTGTACCCTCTCCATCCACCTGATCGGGGCGTATTACGGCCTTGTGCCCGAGGCGGCCGATCATTCGAATGTGGAGATACAGCTGGCACTGGCAGGAGCGCTCAGCCGGGAACAGGAGGCGTTTTCCCGCCTGATCTGGCTGCCCGAAGAACAGGTGTTTGCCGATGAGCGGCAGGAAGGTTTTGTGAACACCCTGATGAACGACACGGTTCTGCAACCGGGAGACGACCTTTTGAAGACCTCGGTGGAAGACCTGAAAACCGTCATCCAGGACCGCCTGGATCAGAAGAGCGGGAAGGCGGAGCAAGAAGAGGCGGCGGCGGAAGAAGACGCCCTTGTCCGGATCTATCTCATCTACGACCTGCGCGACATGGACGATATCAAGGACCTGGATGATTACCTCTACGACCGGGAGTATGAGGTGCTGCATCCCCTGTTCGACGGGGATGCGTCCGACATCACCGAGGAACACCGGGAAAACCTGAAAATCTGCGACGCCGTGATCATCTATCACGGTCATGGGGACGAGGCCTGGCTGCGCGGCAAGCTGCGTGATTTACGGAAAGCCGCCGGGTATGGCCGCACCGGCCCCATAAAGGCCAGCGCAGTGTATGTGGCAAGACCTGAAGATCCCCGGAAAAAACGCTTTAAAACCCATGAGGTCAACGCGGTGATCAGGAATTTCGAGTCGTTTACCCCGGAATGCCTGGCCCCGTTCCTCACCGAACTGATATCTTGAAAAAGGAGGCAGGACCTGATGGCATCATCTGACCCCCCAATAAATCCTTATCCCGGCCTGCGACCCTTTGAGGCGGATGAGGATTATCTGTTTTTCGGACGGGAAGGACAGGCGGACGCACTGCTGCGGCGCCTTGGCAAATCCCGTTTTGTCGCCGTGGTAGGGACCTCGGGCTGCGGCAAGTCCTCCCTGGTAAAGGCGGGCTTGCTCCCGGCCCTGTACGGCGGCTTCATGGCCGGGGCAGGCTCGGGCTGGCGCATCGCCCTGTTCCGCCCCGGCCGCAACCCCGTGCGCGAGATGGCCCTGGCCCTCAACGCCCCCGGGGTCCTGGGCAGTGACCAGGCCGATGCAACCGACGCGGCCATCCAGGCAGGCATATTCGAAGCCGCCCTTAGGCGCAGTTCCCGGGGGCTGGTGGAAACGGTGCGACAGGCCCGCCTTGGGCCCCATGAAAACCTGCTGCTGGTGGTGGACCAGTTCGAGGAACTGTTCCGGTTTCATGCAGGGCCGGGAAAACAGAAAAACAGCGACGAAGCTGCGGCCTTTGTCAAGCTGATTTTAAAAGCGGTGAAGACCCGCCACCCCCCGATCTATGTCGTGATCACCATGCGCTCGGATTTTTTGGGCGACTGCACCCGGTTCCGGAACCTGCCCGAGGCGATCAACGACAGCCAGTACCTGATCCCGAGAATGACCCGCGACCAGCGGCGCCTGGCCATCGAAGGGCCCGCGTCCGTTCGCGGGGTCTGCCTGGCCCCCCGCCTTGTCCAGCACCTGCTCAACGATGTCGGCGACAACCCCGACCAGCTGCCCATCCTCCAGCACGCCCTCATGCGCACCTGGGCATGCTGGCAGGCGGGCGGGGATGATACGCCGGACCTTGTGCATTACGAAGTAGTCGGCCGGCTGGAGAAGGCCCTCTCCCAGCATGCAGACGAGGTCTATGCAGAGCTTCCCCACACGGCTGACCGGTTGATCGCGGAAAAACTCTTCAAATGCATAACGGAAAAAGGGGCGGACAACCGGGGAATCCGTCGACCCGAAAGCCTGGCGGATCTCTGCGAGATGATCGGGACCGGCGAGGCCGAGGTGGTTTCGGTGATCGAGGCATTTCGACGGCCGGGGCGCTCTTTTCTGGCACCGCCGGCTGAAGTGCCGCTGACAAGCGAGTCCATGGTGGATATTTCCCACGAAAGCCTGATGCGCATCTGGCACCGGCTGGAGGCGTGGGTGGATGAAGAGGCCGAATCTGCCCGGATCTACCGCCGCCTGGCCGAAACAGCAGAGCTTCACCGGAAAAAAAAGGCGGGACTGCTGCGGGACCCCGCCCTGCAGCTGGCCCTGGACTGGCGGGAACAAAATCAGCCGACCAACACCTGGGCCACGCCCTACCATCCAGAATTCGAAATAGCCATGGATTTCCTGGAAAAGAGCCGGACGGCCCGCGACACCGAGATTGCAAGGGTCGAGCAGAAGCGGCAGCGGGAACTAGAACAGGCAAAGGCTTTGGCCGAGGAGCGGCTGCAACGGATCGCTGTTCAAGATGTTGCTGCCCGGCGCCAGAAAAAAATGACTCTGGCTGTTTCGTTCTGCCTTGTCATCGCCATTGTCCTGGGGGTGCTGGCACTGAAAGAAAGATCAGAAGCGATGATGGCCAGGCAAACGGCCGAGAAACATCAGCGCATCTCCCGCTCCAGGGAGCTTGCGGCCTTTGCCGCCGTGACCCTGGAAACCGATCCGACACTGAGTTTCCGCCTTGCCGAGGCGGCATTTAATGCGCAGCAGACGGCGCTTGCCGAAAAGAACCTCTTTCCGCCGCTGGAACACCTCCTTTACAACAGCCTGGAGGGGCACAAGGGCAAGGTGACAAGCGCTGCATTTTCGCCTGACGGAAAGCGTGCGATCACTGCCTCTGATGACCGCACGGCCCGCATATGGAACGTGACGGAATCCCGGGTAATAAAAGTGCTGGAAGGGCACACTAAGGGTGTCACCGGGGCCTGCTTCTCGCCGGACGGCAGGCTTGCTGTCACCGCTTCCAGGGATGGCACAGTCCAGGTCCGGGACGCGCAATCAGGCCAACTGCTGAAGACGCTCAAGAAAAACGGGGCCGATGTCACCAGTGTTTCGTTTTCCCGGGATGGACAACAGATCGTTACCGCTGCCAGGGACAGCATTGTCCGCATCTGGGATGCGGCCGACGGCAGGATGCTCAGGCCGCCGATCAAAATGCCCGGTGATGCTGAGAACGATGCGGAAGACGACTACTATGGTTTCAACAGCGCCTCGTTTTCACCTGACGGCAAACAGGTTGTCACCGCTTCCGAAGACGACACGGTGCGAATCTGGGATACGGCCGACGGCGGGCAGGTCAGGGTCCTTGGCAAGCACCTGCAATGCGTAAACACCGCGGTGTTTTCACCGGACGGCAAGCAAATCGTCACCGCTTCCGATGACAACACCGCCCGTGTATGGAATACTGAAACAGGTCGTTCAACGGAACTGAAAGGCCATACAGATGATGTGGTCGATGCAGCGTTTTCCGGTGACGGTGCTTACGTTGTCACCGCTTCAAAGGACAATACCGTCCGTATCTGGGATTGGGCAAACGCAAGAGAGCTGCATCTTCTCGCGGGCCATTCAAAGGGGGTTAACTCTGCAGCCTTTTCACCGGACAACAAATGGATCATAACCGCTTCCGATGACGGCACGGCGCGTACCTGGCGCCTGGAAACCCCGCATCTTCTCACGGGCCAAAGCACCACAGCACCGTTTTCACCCCAGGGAAAATATATCCTTACCGCTTCCCAGAAAGATGACACTGTCCGCATATGGGGGATCAAGGGCGGCAAAGCGATCCATACGTTCCAGGACCAGTCCATCGGGTGCTATGCAGACAGGATATTTTCAGCGGACGGCAGCCGACTTGTCACGAATTTCGGGAACAGGGCATTCATCTGGGACGTGGAACAGGGCAAGGAACTGAGCCGCCTGGAGGGGCATACCAGTTGTGTCACCAGCGCGGAGTTTTCACGGGACGGCACCCGTGTGGTCACCGCTTCCGGGGATCGTACGGCCCGCATTTGGGATGCCATGACCGGCAGGATGCTTTTCACGCTGGCGGGACACGAAAACGAGGTCACAAGCGCCACCTTTTCAGCTGATGGCCAACGCGTGGTAACGGCCTCCATGGATTTATCCGTCCGCATATGGAATGCCAAAACCGGGGATGAACTCAACGACGCTCACCGGATCGAGGTCTCGAACGCCTGGGATGCGGTAAATGCTGCCTTGTCACCGGATGGCCGTTTTATCGCAACCATTGCCCTTGGAGATATCCCCCGTATCTGGGATGCAGTGAACGGGACGGAACTCTATAAACTCAAGGTGCATAACGAGATCGTCAGCCGCGGGATGTTTTCGCCGGATGGAAAGCGTATCATCATCGCCGCCGGCAATACAGCCCGTATCCTGGATGCGAAAACCGGCCATGAGCGCCTGGCGCTCAGGGGACATGCCCAAATTATCCAGTACGCGGTTTTTTCCCCGGATGGAAAGCGCATCATCACCACGTCCGAGGATGGTACAACCCGTATCTGGGATGCTGACCACGGTAAAGAACGCTACAAGTTCAGGGGGCAGGAGGAGACACTCCTGACCGCGGCATTTTCCCCGGATGGCAAGCGCGTTGTCATCGCGTCCAACGATAATACGACCCGCATCTGCATTACCGATCCCGGACAGGTGTTAAACGCCGTCAATGAGGATAAGGTCTGGGGGGTTGTGAGAAAACTGACACCAGCGGAAAAGAAACAATATGGTTTTGCCGGGCAATAGAGGTTCAGTCCCTTTTATAA
>JAQYWJ010000094.1 GCA_030145005.1 Desulfobacter sp.
TCCCACCTGGGCCGTCCCAAAGGTGGCCGAGACGAAAAATTCAGCCTTAAGCCTGCAGCGATCAGATTGTCGGAACTTCTAAACACGCCTGTGGCATTTGCCGATGACTGCATTGGGGATGCGGTGAAAAAGCAGGTGGAAGCCCTTGGGCCCGGCCAGATTCTCATGCTTGAAAATTTAAGATTTCACGATGAGGAGAAGAAAAACGATCCTGAATTTGCAAAGGCCCTTGCCGATCTTTGTGATGTTTATGTGAACAATGCCTTTGCCGTATCCCATCGGGACCAGGCATCGGTTACCGGTATCACCATGTATGCGAAATCGTCTGCAGCCGGTTTTCTGCTTGAAAAAGAGGTGCGTTCATATTACGATTCTGTGGAACATCCTAAGAAACCGCTGGTCGTTGTGATTGGCGGCGCAAAAGTTTCCAGCAAACTGGCTGCCCTTGAAAATATGCTCAAGTTCGTAGACTGCATGATTATCGGTGGTGCCATGGCCAACACCTTTCTTGCGGCAAATGGCGTGGATACCAAGGGGTCCATGATTGAAACGGATTTGATTAAGACCGCTTCGGATATCATGGCCCATGCAAAAGAAAAGGGCATTGATCTGCTTTTGCCCGTAGACCTGGTTGTTGCGGAGCGTTTTGACAAGGATGCCGAATCGCGCACCGTTTCTTTGGATGAGATTCCGGATGGCTGGATGGCCCTGGATATTGGCCCTGAAAGCGCCAAACGCTTTGCCGCTGCCATTGCCAATGCCGGTACCATTGTGTGGAACGGCCCCATGGGGGTGTTTGAAATGGACCGGTTCTCTGCAGGTACCCAAACCCTAGCGGATACCATTGCCGAGTCTGCTGCTTTTTCCGTTGTGGGCGGTGGTGATACGGGCCTTGCAGCCAAGCAATGCGGGATTACCGAAAACGTCAGCTATATCTCTACAGGGGGCGGGGCTTTTCTGCACATGATGGAAGGAAAAGTGCTACCAGGAGTGGCTGCCCTGGAATAGTTAGTGTTTGAACGGCTCGACAGAGGGGCTTATGCCCACAAAGTCACCCATCTGCGGCGTTGCAGAAAAATTTGCAATCCTCACAACCATAAGGTTGCTCCGGTTTTAAATTTTTATGCGCCTTGCACCTGGGCAACTTTTCGCCCAAAAACGCTTTCCGTTCAGGGGCTTAGCTCAAGTCATAGAAAGGATTAACGTGAGGTGAAATTTTGCAAATTACGGCATGCTCTGAGCAGGGAGGCCCGGCTGCGCCGGTCCTATTACCAGGTATTAAGGGATGAACTGGATCAATTTCTCCTGGATTACTGCCTTGTGGGGTCCTACAATAATTTTTTAAAGCTGCGGACCCCTTATCCCTTTGTTGAGTTAAGGGAACTCAAACCCCGGGCGCGCATCCCTTCCGTGGAATTTGAAGCACAGAATTCCTTTCTGATCATTTTTTGTGAAGATTATATTGATAAAATTCACAAAAAGTATATCCGGTTTTTTGACGTCAATAAAACCACGAAAACCAATCTGCTCGGGCTTAAAGATTTTCCTGATCTTGAAAACTACAACCGGAACATAAAATGTTTTGAGTCCGACGGTTTTTTTTCTCTTCTTAAAAACCTGCTGCCCGTGGATTATGCCATTTTAATCCAGCCCAACCAGCGACTTAAGCCCCAATACGCCCTGACCCATTTTCACGTCAGGGTGGATTGGCCCATTGCCGATGCATCGGAAGACCTTGCCAAATTTTTACGTTATATCTCCAAAGATCTGTACGAGAAAGGGGATTGTTACGCTGAGAATATGCAAAAAAAATTGTTTGAATATTATGGGGTACCTGTGTTGGCCGGTGGCCGAAGGACGGCTGCCATTGTCGCTGCCCAGTATTTCCGGCAGTTCGACTCAATTACTACGGTGTATGTTGCGTCCAGCGAATCACGAAGCCTGCTGCGCTTCGATGAAAAAGGCGTATCAAAGTCTGTTCTGGTAAAACTTATGGTTGAGCAGATCAAGGACTTGTCCCAGCAGATTGGTGTTCCCCAGAGCACGTTTACCAATAATTATGTGGTGGCCCGCCAGGGCAAGTTCTATATCTGTATTTTCAATGTCTGGTATGATTACACCAGCCATGCCCTGCCATCTGAAGGAGGACGCCTTCGGGAACTGAATCCGGATAATCACTGGTTGACCGTGGCCGAAGAGCATATCCTTCCCAAATCGTCCGTATCAAAGTATGCGCCCATTCCCTACAAGATGATTTATACCTGACGGATTCACGAAGAAAACCGTGTCTGTGTCTGGGCGAAAGGTTGCCCGGATGCAAGGCGCAGATGGGTGACTTTTTGTCCAAACACAAACTATAATTTTTTTATCATGGCTATTTCATCACAATCCGGAAACTTAACGCAGTCCAGGCACCCGGACCATATTTTGACCATGGGCAGGTTGGCTTTATCAGTTATTTCAAATCCGAAACGGGCAAAAAAATCCGGGCGGTAGGTCAGCGCAAACAACGTTTTTAATTTGAAATAGAAGGCTTCCTGGATACAGCGTTCTATAAGGGCCGATCCGATCCCCCGGCCATTGTATTCCTCTTTTACTGCAACGGAGCGGATTTCCGCGATATCTTCCCAGCAAAAGGCTAAAGCGGCACAACCTGTTATTATTCCGGTATCTTCATCCTCATATACCCAGAAATCGCGTAAATTGTCGTAAAGGTTGCTTAAAGATCGACCTAAAAGCTCTCCTTTGTCGGCGTAAAATTTAAGCAGGGCGTGTATAGGGGCAACATCATGGATGAGGGCTTTTCTTATCATAGGGTAAAATCCCGTTTTATAGGGCTCCTTTTCATTGGATCAGGTGGGTAGCAGTTTAAAGACGGACTCTTTGAAATCATTGTCACTAAAGGGTTTGTGAAGGATTATATTGATGCCGAACTTTTTCAAAAGGGCCTCGTTGACATCTATATCTTCTTCTTTTTCTTCTATAAAATCACTTTGGGTGGTGATCATCAGAATAGGCAGATCCGTTTGGGTGAATTTGCGCCTTATTTCCATGGTAAGTTCCAGACCACTGATGTTGGGCATGTTCAAATCCGTAATGACGAGGTCTGTTTTCCCGGACAGTATCCGTTTCACCGCATCTTCCGGGCGGCGATAGATTTCACAGGCAAGCCCTAAAAGTGACAACTTGTTTTGGTAGAGCTTGAGCATCATTTTTGAATCATCCATCACAACAATTTTCATTGAAGACGACTCTTCTGCCTGATCCGTCCCGGTGATTTTTGCTGCAACTTCTTTAGCAAACTCAACCTGACCAATGGTTGCCATATTTTTTAAGAAAGCCTTGCGGGTGGAAGGCGATGCTTTTTCCGCAATATGTGTACCGGCAAGTTCCCTGAAGGATTTTTCACCCTTCTCTGCGAGGGCCTGGACAACGAGTTTGTTTATGGTGTCATCTTCGCATAAAAAGCTTATCAGAGTATCTGCTGCCCGGGGATTGGATACGGCACCGATGGCAAAAATGGCTGCTTTGATGATGTCGGGGTCTGAATGTGTGCTAAACGAAGAAAAAATTTCAATATGTTCGGGTTTTTGGAATACCGCAAGGGAATTAATGGCAGGCGTAATGATTTCAGGGTCTGTTTCGTCCTTCACAACCTGGATCAGAGCCGGGATGGTTTCTTCAAGGAACAGATCTCCGGCTACCCGGATAAACTGAATCCGGGTTTTTTTTTCGTTGTTGGTAATATATTCTGTGACCAGATTGGTATTGCCGTATGCTTTGTCCAGAATTAGATCATGCAGGCATTCCTGGACCTCCGTGTTGGAAATTTCTATTTTGGTGAGGTATTCAAGCAGAGGAAAAACAATGTCTTCAGAGCCTTTTGCCAGTTCTGCAAGGGCCATTTTCTGCACGAGGACATCAACGTTGGCGTCCGATGCAAATTGAAGCAGGGCCTTGGCTTTAACCGTATCTTTTGCGTTGAGACAGAAAATTAGTTCATTAATGAAATCTTGTGCATTAATACCACCCATAATAGTTGGCTCCGCTAACGCTTAAACTGGTAAAATACCGAGTTTAAATATCTGAAAGATGCAAAAAGGTCTGTATCATTTATCAGGGATTCTGTGGAACCGATCAAAAGGTACCCGTCCGGTTCCATGACCTTTGAAATATTAGAATAAATTTTTCGGCGATCCTCAGTGGTGAAATAGATCATCACATTCCGGCAAAGGACGATATCATATTTTCCAATACCGATAAACGGTTTCATCAGGTTCATTTTCTTGAACTGAACCATGGCCCGAAGCTCGTCTTTAACCTTATATTTGTCTTCCTTGGGTTGAAAGAATCTGTTAAGCCGGGCAGGCTCAAGTCCGCGCGCCACTTCAAATTTGTTGTAAACTCCGTAACTGGCTTTGGCAATGGCTGCATCAGAGATATCCGTACCAAACAGCCTGATATTGTACTTGTCAAGTGTTATACCCATTTCAATCATGGTCATGGCAAGACTGTATAGTTCCTGCCCCGTTGAATTGGCCGCACTCCATATTCTTATGGTGGGTTTGCCAAAACTCTTTTTCGAACGTTTATCAAGCAGGTCCGGCAGTATTTTATGCTGGAGAAGTTTAAACGGCGATTTGTCCCTGAAAAAATAGGTTTCATTGGTGGAAATGGCATCAATAATTTCGCCTTCCAGCTTTTCGTTAAAACCGTGTTTAGATTTTTTCATCAAATCCGAATATGAGTTGCACTGGTATTTGGAAAGCAGAGGATTGAGTCTGGTTTCCAGAAGATATTCTTTCCCCACATCTAGAGCAATCCCTGATATATCCAGGATATACTTGGCAAATGTTTTGAATTCTTCAGGAGTTACTTTGATTTTGCTCATAAGTATAGTGTCGGTATCGGCCGGCTTTCTGATTAAACGGTTTTTACGATTTCATCTGCAATTTTTTCCAATGGTGCAACGACATCGACTATCCCGGATTCAGTGGGTTTTTTGGGCATGCCGTAAACGGTGCATGTTTTTTCATCCTGGGCAATAATGAAACTGCCGTTATTTTTCATCTGAACGAGTCCCTTTGATCCGTCAGAGCCCATGCCGGTCATGATGACTCCTGTGGCTCTTCCAATATAATGCTGGGCAATGGAGCGAAACAGATAATCTGCCGAGGGTTTGCACGAATTTTCCGGTGGATCATCCGTAATTTTTATTTTTCGGGTCAAACCGTCTGCCCCTGCAACAATTTTCATCTGTTTGCCCCCGGGTGCAATAAAGACTTTTCCGGGTTTAACTGTTTCCCCATCCTTGGCCTCTATAACTTCAAGTGCGGATTTTTTATTCAGGCTATCGGCAAGGGATGCCGTAAATACAGGCGGCATATGCTGTACAATGAGGATCGGTACCTTAAGGTCCTTGGGCAGCATTGGTATCATATTTGTCAATGCATTTGGACCGCCGGTGGATATGCCGATACATATAATTTCGGACTTGGACCTGATGCCGGCCGGCCTGGAGACAACCTGTGGTTCCCTAACTCTTGCCGGAGCTGCGGTTTTGGGTCTGGCCGCTGGATCAATTCTTCCAAATTTATGACGTTTGACATGGCGTACAATAGGCTCAAGGTTTTTTTTGACTTTGAGCATATTTTCTGCCATCTTGCCATCTTCAGGCTTTGGCAGAACGTCAAAAGCACCAAGTTCCAGAGCCTGCAGAGTCAGCTCACCTCCCTGGTGGGTCAGGGTGGAGACCATGATCACCAAGGGAGGACTGTCCATATTTTGAAGTTTCTGAAGAAGTTCAATGCCGTTCATCTCCGGCATTTCAATATCCAGGGTCATCAGATCCGGTTTAAGGGTTTTAATTTTTGAAAGGGCAATTTTTCCGTTGTTGGCAGTACCGACCACCTCAATGCCCGGCATCTGCTTGAGTGCGTCTCCGACAATTTTTCGGTAAACAATTGTATCATCAACAACAAGCGCTTTGATGGTGTTCATTATTCTTTGAGCACCTCATCAATATCAAGAATGCCGATTAACTGATTTTTTGTTTTTAAAACACCCTGGAAATATTTGCCTTTGACATTACCGATATTTGAAGGTGCCGACTCTATATTCTCCTTCTGGGTGATGACCACATCGGAAATGGCATCCACCAGAAGGCCGATATGCTCATCTTCAGAATTGACAATGATGTTTCGGTTGTCTTTGCTTGGGGCGACCGGGGACAGACCCAGTTTTTTGCCCAGGTCAATAATGGTTACAATTCTGCCCCGAAGATTCAATATGCCTTTGACGTATTCATATGACTGGGGCACCCGTGTAATTTCAAAATGCTTATTGATTTCCTGAATATTTAATATATCAATCCCACAAATGGCCCCGCCAACATAGAATGTAGAGAACTCTATGTCATTGGATGTGGTTTCTTTGGTCTTTTTTTGCATGTGAAGCTCCTTAACGGGTATCTGCTTTGTGGACGTTTTACAAATTCATATATTGTCTGATAACAGCCATCAATTTTTCCCTGTCAAGTTTTATCTCATATTCGTCAATTCCCGCAGATCTACCTTTTTCAATATGCCCCTCACTGGCAAGGGATGTCAAGGCAATAACCCCAAGGTGTGAGTAGCTGGGATCACTCTTAATCCGCTTGGTGAGTTCAAATCCGTCCATATTGGGCATTTCCAGATCCGTTACAACCAGGTCAATCTCTTCGACGCGTTCTTTTAACAGTTCCCAGGCAATACGTCCGTCTTCAGCTTCAATGACCTTGAAGCCGTCCTCTACCATGAACTGTTTGACCTGGTTTCTAAAAAAGGCTGAGTCTTCAGCAAACAGGATGATTTTCCCGCCGTCTTCAGCCATGGTTGCTGCTGCCTGGGCCTCGGCTTTAAACCATTCCGGGTTCAAAGTTTTAACCAGTTCAAAAATATCCACCAGTAACGTGGTATGGTTGTTGATAATCATGGAGCCGCTGATGGCAGGCTGCTTCAGGGTAGAGCCATCAACGTTGAGCACAACTTCCTGGGCATCCACCGGCGGGGTCACCATAAGCCCTAATTCCCGGTCTTTAACCTTGAAGACAATAACTTCCTGCTGGTCTCTTTCCGGCAGTTGTTCAACGTTTGCCACCTGGGACAGTTCATACAGGGGCAGGGAACCGCCGCGGTACTGGACAACCTTGCGGTTGCTGATCTGCTCAATGTCGGATGTCCTGATACGTTCAATACGTTCCACAATGCTTAACGGCGCTGCAAAATGTTCTTTTTCGTTATTTTTGAATGTCAGTAACGCGACTTTATCGGCTCTGGCCGCCGCTTCTTCCTCTGCGGCTTTGGCAGCATTCCGGCCGGCTTCTGCAACGGCGGAAAGTTCCGCCATCTGGGCAAGGTTGGAGATATCAAGGATTAAAGCAACCTTGCCGTCACCCATAATCGTGGCACCGGCATAGGCAGTGCATTTCTTTAAATGCCGTCCCACAGGTTTAACAACGATTTCCTCGGAATCATGGAGTTGATCCACCACAAGGCCGTATTTGAATGCCCCGGCAGATACAACCGCAATATTGATAGCAGATGAGGCATGATAACGGCGGTCGCTTTTCGCTCTTTTTGCTCTTTTTGTTTCCGTTTCAGTTTGATCCTCGGAATTAGAATTTTCTCCGGGTATGTGAACCTTTGATCTGCGGTCAGAGATCCTGGTTCTGCGGTCTTCGTGTTCTTCGCCGGTTTCAGGATCAACAAACGTGCGCTGTATGCCGAGCATGTCCGCCAGGTTCAGAAGGGGAAGAAGCTCACCTCTGAGCCGGACAACATCGGCATCCCCAACTTTTTCAATTTTTTCTTTGATCTGGCTTGCCGGAATCCTGAGCAGTTCGTTGAGGTTGACCTGGGGAACTGCATAGCGCTCATTGCCGACAGAGGTAATCTGGCTGGGAATAATGGCCAGGGTTAAAGGCAGCTTGATCTGAATATCCGTTCCCTGTCCGGGTGTTGAATCAAGTTCTATGATTCCGCCTAAAGCCTCAATATTTGTGACCACTACATCCATGCCCACGCCACGGCCGGACACATCCGTGACCTC
>JAQYWJ010000095.1 GCA_030145005.1 Desulfobacter sp.
TATATATGCTGAATCAGGGCTTGAGATAAACGGATTTTGCAGCCCTGATAAAGGCTTTGACCTTTGAAATATCCTTAATCCCCTTTGCTTTTTCCACACCCGAGGATACATCTACGGCATGGGGACGTGTCCTTGCAACTGCATCTGCTACATTTTCCGGGTTAAGCCCGCCTGCCAGCATCAAACGCACCTTTTTTGCCATTTCAAGGGCCTGGTCGTAATCCCAGGTTTCTGCATTTCCCCCGGGAAGTATCCCTTTGCCGTACTCGGCCAGACAAAAATCAGCGGATTTGTATTTTTCCGTCTCACAAAGCTTAGGGGGCCTTGCTGCAAAAAAAGCTTTGGTCACCACAAGGTTTTGCGCTGATAAGCGGTCCGCAAGTTCAGGCGTTTCTGCGCCGTGCAGCTGTACGATTTCAAGCCCGCAGGCAGAAACGGTCTGCATAATCGTGTCAAAGGTTTCGTTGACAAACACGCCGCAGGCCGGCACGCCTTGGGGAAGGGCCCGGGCAATTTCCCGGGCTGTGGTTGTACTTACATGCCGGGGACTTTTTTCAAAAAAAACAAGTCCTATGATATCAGCGCCGGCTTTCACGCAGTCAAGGGCATTGTCCACAAGGGTCAGGCCGCATATCTTTACAAGCACGTTGTGCCTTTGGCCGGGTATCTGCCATATCGGTGCAGGAAATTGAGCCATGACTGTTAGTCGTCCTCTTCGTTGATGCCAAGAAGGGTTTTGATAAACTTGGCCGGATTCTTTGAACGGACAATGCTCTCTCCCACAAGGAAATTGAAAATACGGTTTTCAATGCCGGCTTCAATGCCGGGGCGACCGGAAATGCCCGAGGCCTCTACGGGGATGATTTCATCAGGAAAAATTTTTGCCACACGTTTTGCCACACTTGTGTCCACCTCAAGGGTGGCAAGGTTTCTGTTGTTAATGCCCACCACCTGGGCCTGGGCTTTATATGCCTGCTCAAATTCAAACTCTGAATTGATCTCCACCAGAGGCTCCATGCCAAGTTCCCGGGTAAGAAGGGTCAGCTCTGCCTGCTGGGCCGGTTCGAGCAGGGTGGTGATCAAAAGAACCGCAGACGCCCCTGCCTTTTTGGCTTCATAAATCTGGTATTCGGAAAAGATAAAATCCTTTCGAAGGACGGGCAGATCTGTGTTTTGACACACAAGTTCAAGATCGGACAGTGTGCCTTTAAAGTACTTTGATTCCGTAAGCACCGATATGGCTCTTGCTCCGCCTTGGGTGTAGGCCCTTGCATAGGCGGCCACGTCAAGATCAATTCTGATATCCCCCTTGGAAGGCGATGCTTTTTTGACCTCGGCAATGATACCTACCGCTTCACGGGTTGAATCCGCCATGGCATCTGCAAAAGAGGCCGGGGCCGGGGTATGTTCTGCATCATGGCGAATGGCGGTTAAGGGGACTTTGCTTTTGGCCTGGTTTATTTCTTCATTTTTAACATCAACAACAGCGTTGAGAAATCCTTTCATTTATCTGCCTTTCCGTTTAAGCGTTTTCCCTGGTATAATCTGCCAGCAGCTCAAGCTTTTCCATGGCCGCACCTGTTTCAATGGATTTTAAAGCCATCTCAATACCCTTTTCAATGGTGGGGGCGGCATCTGCAGCCACAAGGCCGGCCCCTGCATTGAGCAGGACAATATCCTGTTTCGGACCCTTTCCCCCGGACAGAATGGCCCGGGTGATGGCGGCATTGCGTTTTACATCGCCGCCCAAAAGATCCTTGGGGTCGGCGTATTCGTCAAAATAGGTCAAGGGATCCACATCATAGGTCTTAATCATGCCGTCATTGAGTTCCGTCACCCGGGTCAGGTCTGTGGTGGTCATCTCATCCATTCCGTCATGGCCGTGAACCACAAAGGCTTTTTGCACACCCAGCAGATCCAATGCCTTTCCAAACATTTCCGTTAATTCCGGTGCATATACCCCAAGGATTTGACATGAGGCGGCTGCCGGGTTGGTCAATGGTCCCAACATATTGAAAATGCTTCTGATCTTACATTCAGTGCGGGCTTTCATGGCGTACTTCATGGAGCCGTGGTACAGGGGCGCAAACATGAAACCAATGCCGATCTCATTGATGGCCTCTTCCACAATTTCAGGGTCCACGCTTAAATTAATCCCAAGTTCTTCAAGCACATCCGCAGACCCGCATTTGCTGGTGACTGACCGGTTGCCGTGTTTTGCCACGGTTACGCCGGCGCCTGCAATGACAAAGGCCGTTGTGGTGGAAATATTAAATGACCCCGAGGCGTCACCGCCTGTGCCGCAGGTGTCAATGACCTTTTTGGCAAGGGTCTGAACACGAACCGCCTTGGTCCGCATGGCCCGGGCCGCCCCTGCCAGTTCCTCAAATGTCTCCCCCTTTGTGGCAAGGGCGGCCATGAATGCGCCGACCTGGGCTTCGGTGGCCTGTCCTGAAAAAATGGTGTCCAGCATGTCTGCCATCTGGTCCTGGCTCAGATTCTGTCTGTTTACTATGGTATTCAGGTAATCTGTAAAATCCATATCATGCTCCTTTGATAAAGTTTCTGATCAGCCGTTTTCCCACGGTGGTCATGAAAGATTCCGGATGGAACTGAACTCCCTGGGTGGGGTGCTCTTTGTGTTTTATACCCATGATTTCCCCGTCCAGGGTTCTGGCCGTCACTTCCAGACAGTCGGGCAGGTCCGATTCCCGAACCGCCAGGGAGTGGTAACGCATCACATTAAAGGGTTTGTTGATGCCTGAAAAAAT
This sequence comes from Desulfobacter sp., assembly GCA_030145005.1. Classification (GTDB taxonomy): domain Bacteria; phylum Desulfobacterota; class Desulfobacteria; order Desulfobacterales; family Desulfobacteraceae; genus Desulfobacter. The sequence continues at coordinate 2,772 of JAQYWJ010000095.1, forward strand.
GTGTTTGCCGTTTGCTTCCACCATGGATGTTTTGCCATGCATAATGGTCTTGGCATGGATAATGGTACCGCCAAAACTCTGGGCAATGGTCTGGTGCCCTAAACACACACCAAGAATAGGAATTTTTCCTGACAGCTTTTGTACAAGTTCAAGGCAGATGCCCGCATCCTCAGGCCTGCCCGGCCCTGGTGACAGGATAATGGCATCAAACCCCAGGCCCTCAAGTTCTGCCACGCTGATCTTATCATTTCTGAAAACCTCTGCCTGCGCCCCTGTATGCAGCACATAATGTACCAGGTTAAAGGTAAAGGAATCGTAGTTGTCTATTATTGCTGTTTTCATATCTTACTATCCTTTTGGGCTTTGTGACAGAGCAAGTTTTAATGCCATTTCAACGCTTTTGGCCTTGTTGATGCATTCGTTCAATTCAGTTTCAGGATCTGAATCGTAGACAATGCCTGCACCTGCCTGGACGGTCAATGTGTCGTTTTCCATGACAGCGGTACGGATGGTGATGGCAAAATCCATGTTGCCGGTAAAGGAGATATACCCGGCAGCGCCGCCATAGATACCCCTTTGACGGTTCTCAAGCTTTCCAATGATCTCCATGGCCCGGATTTTGGGCGCACCGGACAAGGTGCCTGCCGGAAAGGTGGCCTTGAAAAGATCAAAGGCGTCGCACTCATCTTTCAGATCACAAGTGATATTGGAGACCAGGTGCATGACATGGGAATAGCGTTCAATGACCATGGTGTCCGTCACCTGAACCGTGCCGGCCTGGGCTACCCGGCCAAGGTCATTTCGGCCAAGATCAATGAGCATGACATGCTCTGCCTTTTCCTTTTCATCATTGAGCAGATCATCGGCCAGGGCCCGGTCCGTTTGCTCGCTTTTGCCCCGGGGCCTTGTTCCGGCAATGGGTCGAAGGGTTGCCACCCGGTTTTCGAGGCGTACCATGGTTTCAGGGGAAGAGCCTGCAATGACCCGGTCCGTGAAATTCATGAAAAACATGTAAGGTGAAGGGTTGATGTAGCGCTGGGCCCTGTAGATCAGTATAGGATCAACCTTGGTTTTGCATGAAAAGGGCTGGGAATATACAGCCTGGAAAATATCTCCCTCTACAATATGGTCCTTGATGGTTTTAACCCCTTCCATGTACTCTTCGGCCGGTGTTTCAGGTACAAGCTGTGTATCGGCAACATGGGGCGCAGTCTCGGGAACAAGCGGTTTTCCTAAATCTTTCACAAGCGTGTCAACGTTATTCCTGGCATTATCATAGACCGTGGCCGGGTCATCTGTCTTGGACAGGTAACAAATATTCAGGCAGGTCAGGGTTTGTTTGATATTGTCAAAGATGATCATCTGCTCGGGAATAATAAAGTGGCCGTATGGGGTGCCGTCGGGCAGGGCAACGTCAATATTTTCAAAAAAAGAGACCATCTCATAGGCAAAGTAGCCTGTGATTCCGCTCCAGAACCTCGGCAAATCCGGGATATCGGCAGGGGTGAATTTTTTGATCACTTCCCGCATCACGTTTAAAGGATCATTGTCATGGGCAATTTTTTGGGTGTTGTGGCGGGTTGTCAAAAGGACATGGGTTTTAAAGATTTTGATGTGCCCAAAGGCAGATACCCCAAGAAAGCTGTAACGGCCCCACCGCTCACCACCTTCCACACTCTCTAAAAGGAAACACGCCTTGTCCTTTTCATAGCATTTCTGCAGAATGGATACGGGCGTATCACTGTCTGCAAGCACCCTTGTGGCCACAGGTATGACATTGGCGGATTGGGCAAGTTTGATAAATTGGTCTTTATCCGGCAGTCTGTCTAATATCATTAAAAAATCCTTTTATAAGAAAGTCTGTGTAACCTACACAGATCTTTCAACTTTTGTTGTGGGTTGAGTCTGGGTCTTGATAGACTATATCAGCCCATGGCTGTTTAAAATAAAAAAGGCTGACATGGATGTTGTCAGCCTTGGGTCCGCAACAGCCATGAATTTAAGTAAAAGCTGTTGCAGCGATATGTCACAAGAATTTAAAGCATCTTTGATAACCGGTGCAACAGCCATTGCCATATTGGCCAGGAATGCCACCGCCATAAATTTTGTTTCCGGCTGGTTGTAGAAGTTTTCATACGTGCCCTTATTTGTATAGATTTTTTTAAAGACCAAGTTAAATGGTTTTTATCATGGTGTCAATAAAAAACGTTTCTATTTGTAGAAACAAAGCTTAATATCCCCCAAACAAAGACCGGACAAAGATGAAAAAAAGCTGGTACTATTTGGCTCCGACATTTATATATAATGAATATTTTATTTCACCATGAAGAGCATGAAGATTATATACCCAAAATCAATCTTCATGCTCTTCATGGTTTTAATTTGGATGCATCTTAACTTTATGATTTTGGTTCGGGACTGATTTAAATGCTTTTGATTTTTCCCCCTGTGGCAAAACCCTGTGAACCGCCGGCCGGCATTGCGCTTTTGTCTTCCGCATTAAAGGAAAACGGCATCGACTGCAAATGTATTGACGCCAATGTGGACGGCCTTTTATGGCTGATCAACTCCGTGGGCAAAGACAAGGCAACCGATTCCTGGACCCGGCGGGCGTTGAAAAACAGGGCAGCCATTTTAAATGACCTTGGCAATCCTGATCTATACACCAATTTTGACCGCTACCACCAGCGGGTCTATGACCTGAATCGACTGGTGGCCGTATCCGTGGACCAGTCAAGATTCAGAATCAGCTTGAGTGACTATTCGGACAATCAGCTCTCTTCGGTGGACTCAAAGGCCTTACTTGACAGTGCCGCATTATATCAGGAAAATCCTTTTTTTCCATATTTTGAAGAAAAACTTCGTCCCGTGATAGAATCCTGGAATCATCCCTGGATCGGCATCTCCCTTTGCTATCTCAACCAGGCCCTGGTCAGTTTTGCCCTGACCGGATGGATCAAGGATAATTTTCCGGGTAAAATACTTGTCATGGGCGGGGGATTGATCTCTTCCTGGATGAGCCGCCCTGATTTTAACAACCCCTTTTCAAGTTTGATTGATCATCTGGTCAAAGGGGAGGGCGAATCCCCCTTGCTCTCACTGCTTGGAAAGCCCGGCATTGAGAAAAAACATTATGTGCCGGACTACGGGTTTGCCGACAATTATGATTATATTGCTCCGGCAAAAATTTTGCCTTTCAGAGCCTCCATTGGGTGTTACTGGAGCAAATGCAGGTTCTGTCCTGAAAAGGCTGAAACTAGGCCCTACTCAACCCTGCGGGCCGATCGGGTGCTTGGTGATCTTGACGTAATGGCCGAAAATCACGATCCTGAGGTTGTTCATTTCATTGATAATTCGGTGACGCCTGCGTTTCTGCGCGCACTTTCCAGGCAGACGTGCGCTTTTAAGTGGTACGGGTTTGTCCGGTTTGAAAAGGATTTTGCAGATCCCCAATTTTGCCGGGCCCTTAAGCAAAGCGGATGTGAGATGCTTAAACTCGGGCTTGAATCCGGGGACCAGAAGGTTCTGGAGGATATGGGAAAAGGCACGGATCTCGAACTTGTGTCAGCAACCCTTGCCAATCTTAAAGCCGCAGGAATTCTTACTTTTGTATATCTGCTTTTCGGCACTCATTATGAAGATGAGGCGGCAGCCCACCGCACCCTGGATTATATCAAGGCGCATAAATCAGATATTGACTATCTGAATCTGTCTGTGTTTAATTTGCCTAAGTTCAGTGAAGATGCCAAAGGTCTTGTGACCCATGAATTTTACCATGGAGACCTCTCCTTATATCTTAATTTTGAACACCCCTGGGGCTGGACCCGCCGTAATGTGAAGTCGTTTATTGATAAAGAGTTTAAAAAACAGCTGGGTGTGGGGTCCCGGTTCAGGAAAAACCCGGCTTTTTTTTCATCCAACCATGCCATGTTTTTTAATAACTTAGAAAGGAATTCGTCATGACCAAGGGCCATGTTTTTTCCACAGGCAATGAGGTGCTGTTTGGCGATATTGTAGACACCAACAGCGCATTTTTATGCCGGCAGCTTAAACGTTCAGGGGTAACCGTAATCAAGACAAGTGCTGTGCGCGATGATATGACAGCCCTTGTCAGCGAGATTAAAAGCATCGCATCTGCCGCAGATGTCTGTGTGATGACAGGCGGCCTTGGACCGACGTCTGATGATTTAACGGCCGAAGCCTTGGCCAAAGCAGCCGGGGTGAAAATTGAGTTGGATACCGCAGCCTTAAGCTCCATGAAAAAGTATTTTGATAAACGCGGGGTTAATCTTACGCCTGCCAATGAAAAACAGGCCATGCTGCCTGAAGGCGCAACGTTTATGGAAAATCTTCACGGTACTGCCCCGGGTTTTTCCATGACCATCAGCAATTGCCGTTTTTTTTGTATGCCTGGCGTCTCCAGGGAAATGGAGCGGATGTTTGATTTGAAAGTCAGACCCCAATTGAATGAAATAACCGGGCATACCGGTGAAATCCAGGTCATACGCCTGATGGTGTTCGGCATGCCTGAATCCAGGGTTGCGAAGGCGCTTTCCGGGTTCAGTGTTAAGTTTCCTGGGATTCATCTGGGTTTCAGGATCAGATTCCCCATAATTGAGGTGAGACTTTCCCGGCTCAAAGAGAAGGTTTCCGATTCCGGAGAGGGCCAGGACGGTGCCGGAGAGATGAATCAGGCTAAGCAGTGGGTGATGGAAAAGCTTGGGCCCAAAGTCATTTCAGACCAGGGACTGACCCTGGCCCAGGAAGTAGGACGGCTTCTGGCAGAGCGTGGGCAGACACTCAGTGTGGCTGAATCCTGCACCGGCGGACTTGTGGCTCACCTGATAACGGATGTGCCGGGTGCCTCTGACTATTTTTTGTTTTCAGCCACCACCTATGCTAATTCAGCCAAAGAAGCGATTCTTAACGTGTCCCGTAAAACCCTGGAAAATAATGGGGCGGTGGATGAAACCACTGCCCTTGAAATGGCAATTGGCGTCAGAACAGCCGGCAGGTCAGACTGGGCTGTCTCTACCACGGGCATTGCAGGCCCTTCCGGCGGGACCGACGCCAAGCCTGTGGGGACCGTATGCATTGGGGTGGCAGGTCCGTTGGGGTCACATTCCCAAAGGTGTATGCTGGACAGCGGTGACCGTGAACGCAACAAACAACTGTTTGCCGCCATGGCCCTTGAGATGCTGCGCAAAGAGCTCGTGAAAAATTA
>JAQYWJ010000096.1 GCA_030145005.1 Desulfobacter sp.
TAAAGATCGATATAATGTCTACCAAATGAACGTGATACATAAAAAATTTACCGACTCTCTGAACGTGGTCATAATAGAGAAAAAAACTTAAAAACGGATAAGATAGCCCGTGTCATTCTGTTTAGCACCGATTTTGAACTTGACTGGAAAAATATCATTGGCTATTATCGTTTGAGATTCCAGATTTAATTTAACTTTCGTGATGCAAAACAACACTGGGGGCTTGAGGATTTCATGGTTGTAAAAGAACAATCAGTCCTCAATGCTGCCAATTTATCCCTGTGGATGGTCAATGTTTCCCAGGCAATGCTGGTGATATCCGGCGAAGAAAGTGTTCTTGACCTGAAAGCCCATCATCACGGGCTTCGTTATGCACAGGAAGTATTTAAAATACTTCCTGAAAACACAAAATATTCTAACGCCAAGGGTGACAACCCCAGTGTGATCCCGAGAGCAATAGAGGCCATTTTTTCATATATGCAGAGTTTGGCGCGTTCATGAAACTATAGCTGTATAGCTGGTAAAGACTTTGGCTGATATATTCAACAGACTGAAGGTACTTCCCAACCTGGTTGATCTGCTGGCCTTACCACGGATCATCATTTCAGAAATCAGGGATTATTTTATAGTTCCAGGATACTATCTCGGTAAATGTTTGATAAAATGAAAATGTAATTAATTATGGTTGTTATAGGGTGTAAAAATGGAATTTGACATGATGAAACAGACTTTAAAAAGATTGGTCTGGCTGCTCTGCATTTCAGTGGCCCTGCCAGCATGCAAAGACAAGGTTGAAGTGATTGATGCGGTCCGGTCCATCAAGACCATGACCGTCAGTGAACACGCAAAAGAGCAGATTCTCAGATTCCCCGGGGTTGTTGCAGCGGTGGATTCCTCGGACTTAAGCTTTGAGGTCGCAGGATTGGTGGCCAGCGTGAAGGTTGACATCGGAAACCAGGTAAAAAAAGGCGATGTGCTCGCCGTACTTGATCCAGAGTCCTATAAACTGGAAATGAAAGCCATCAATGCCGACCTGATAAAGGCCAGGGACAAGGTGGCCCAGGCAAAGTCTCAGTATGACCGTGAAAAGCGGATTTATGACCAGGGTGCAGGAGTAAAAAGCCGTCTGGACATGGCAGAATATGTTTACAAGGCCTCCAGAAGTGCTGTGGATTACCAGGTGGCCAGATTAGATCTTGCTAAACGTAACCTGCGTAAAACCACGCTCTATTCACCTTACAGCGGCAGCATTGCCTCGAGGTCGGTGCAGCCCCACGAGGAGGTGCAGGTCGGCCAGAAAGTTCTGGGGATTAATGCCACTGGTAAAATGGAAGTGCAGCTGGATGTTCCAGAGAACAGCATCGAGAGAATACACATTGATGACCCGGTGACCATGACCTTTCCCACGCTGCCGGGCCAGACGGCAAAGGGCCGTATCTCCTACATTGGTTCTGCGGCTGATCTGGCCAACTCCTTTCCAGTGAAAGTGGAGCTGACAGACTCCAGTGAAAAAGTCAGATCCGGCATGACCGCCGAGGTGACGTTCATGATCGCAGAGGATACCAAAAAGCCAGGATACCCGGTTCCGCTCCAAGCCATCCTGCCGGCCAAAGAAAAGAACCAGGGCCATGTCTTTGTGTATGACCCTGGGACATCAACGGTCAAGAAAACATTGGTCTCCTTCCATGGAACGGAAAAGAACAATACCATCGCGTACAAGGGCCTTGCATCAGGAGATACCATCGCAGTGGCCGGGGTGAGTTTTCTGGCGGACGGGATGAAAGTCAAACTGATGAAACAGTAAGGAATAGATCAATGAAAGGGATTACCGGATTTGCACTGAACAATTCCCGCACCGTTATCATTACAATACTATTGGTAATTGTCGGCGGTGTATATGCATTCATGAGCCTTCCAAAGCTGGAAGACCCCTTTATTACGATCCGTGAGGCAGTGGTGGCGGCACACTATCCCGGCATGCCCGTGGAGAAGGTCGAGCGGTTGATCACCCGGCCCATTGAAGAGAAAATCCGGAGCATGGGTGAAGTGGACAAGATCAAAAATTCTCAATCCAAAGTCGGTGAATGCCTGCTCCACGTGACCATCAAGGATGAAGTGCCTGCAGAACAGCTCCAGGAAACATGGAAACTTCTGCGCAACCGGATGGATGATGTCAGGTCTGACCTGCCCCAGGGCACCACGGGTCCAATGGTCAACGATACCTTTGGTGACACTTCGCTTGCCACCATTGCCCTGTGGAGCGATGGATTCACGATGGCGGAAATGCATGAAACCGCCCGCCTGATCAGGGAGCGCCTCAACCTGCTTACCGGCATAAAAAAGGTCGATCTCACCGGTATCCAAGAGGAGCGGATCTATCTTGAAATGTCAACCGCCAGGATCGCACAGCTGGGGATCGATCCCATGGATATTGGGAAAACCCTGCAGGAGCAGAATATCATCCTGCCCGGCGGCAGGCTGAACATCAATGACGTTGAGGTCGTGGTAGATACCCTGGGCCGGTTCAGCTCCATAGAGGAGATCAAGGAAGTTCTCATCCCGGTTGCCGGCACCCAGTCGTCCATTCCGCTGCGGGAAATCGCAAACGTCAGGAAAGCCTATGAGGAACCGATCAATAATCCGGCCTATTACAATGGCCGCCCTGCCATAGTCCTGAGTATCTTTATTCTCAGGGGGGTTGATGCAGTGGCCTTTGGCGAGCGGCTGAAAAAAAAGGTCAAAGAGATTGAAGACTCTCTTCCATGGGGCTATGCTCTTGAATTTGCCACCTACCAGCCTGAACTCATCCAAAAGGCCGTCAAAGGCATGGTGATCAATGTGATCGAGAGCGTTGGCATCGTTCTGGTGGTAGTCATGCTCCTTCTGGGGATCAGGACAGGGTTGATAGTGGGCTCATTCATCCCCTTAGTCATGCTGTTCGGTATTCTGTCAATGTTTATGCTGGGAATCGATATGGAACGGATGTCCCTGGCCACCATGATCATTGCCCTGGGCATGTTTGTGGATAACGCTATTGTGGTATCGGATGACATTAAGGTGAATATGGAAAAGGGACTGCCGCGCAGGGAGGCTGTATTAAAGTCGGGCAACTCCCTTTCGGTGCCGTTGCTCACCAGTACATTGACCACTGTGTTTGCATTCGGCCCGATTCTGCTGCAGATCGGTTCAACAGGCGATTATACCTCTTCCCTGGGCTCGGTGATGGTTATCCTGCTTCTGGGTTCGTGGTTCTTTTCCATGTTTTTATCCACCAGCATGTGCTACTGGTTCTTAAATAAAAAACCGGCCAGCAGCAAAGAAACCTCAGACAAAAGTGATCCCTACCAGGGCAGATTTTATGACATATACCGTGGGATCCTTAATTATTCCCTGCGCAACCGAGTGGTGGTCCTGGCTATAACAGGGGGCGCGTTTGCCGCCTCATTATATGCGGCAAGCTTTATACCCCAGGCCTTTTTCCCCAGCGGAGACAGAAACCAGTACCTGATTTACCTGGATCTTCCTGCTGGAACGCGCATCGAGGAGACCGACAGGGCTGTAAGGGAACTCAGCGACTGGCTGCAGGACAAACAGCAAAATCCTGAAATCACCGGGAGCATCGCCTATGTGGGCAACGGCGGGCCGCGTTTTTTCCTCTCATTGTCGCCGGTGGACCCGGATCCCTTTGTGGGTTTTGTAATTGTCAACACCCATTCAAACAAAGAGGTAGCTGAACTGGTCCAGCGCACCCGACAATACATTAACGATAATCTCCCTAATGTCCGGGGAAGGGTGAAGTCCATGTGGCTTGGTGCCGGTGAAACAGGGCTGTTGGAAGTCCGGCTCAGCGGCCCGGACACAGAGGTGGTGATTGGGCAGGCTGAAGAGGTGATGGCTGCACTGCGTGAAATTCCTGGTACCACGGATATCAAGGGGGACTGGAACAACAGAGTGTTTTCGGTCAAGGCAAATGTGGATCAGGCACGGGCCCTACGTGCAGGGGTGACATCCAAAGGTGTGGCTAATACCCTGGAATTTTTTGTGAACGGTACAACCACCACCCATTTTCATAAGGGCAATGTTGAAATCCCCATCATCGGGCGCGGGTTCGAGACTGAAAGAAATTCTATGGACAGCCTCCGTACCCTTGGCATTCGTACCTCATCCGGGGGCAGTGTGCCCCTGAACCAGGTTGCAGAAGTATATGCCGTGGGCGACCTGGACCGCATCGTGCGCTACAATCAGGAACGCACCATCACCATCAGCGCCAAAAACCAGGAACTCAAGGCTTCTGAGTTGTTTGCGGCATTAAGGCCCACTTTGGATGGGATGACATTTCCCCAGAATTACTATTGGGAGGTCGGAGGTGAAATAGAGGACTCGGCCAAGGCCCAGAAGAACCTTGCAAAATGGTTTCTGCCTTGTTTCGGCGGCATTATCTTCCTGCTGGTATGGCAGTTCAACTCTATCAGGCGGGCTGCCATCATTATCTTGACCATGCCCCTGGTCATTGTGGGGTCAGTGGTGGGACTGCTGGCAATGCAGGCGGATTTCGGTTTTATGGTCATTCTGGGACTTCTGGCCCTGGCCGGCTCCATTGTGAACAACGGCATTGTAATGATAGATAAAATCGAGGAAAACAAGAAAGAGGGGCAGACCCCTTACGATGCCATTGTCAATTCTGCCGTCAGCCGGTTCAGGCCGATTCTGCTGTCAGTTTCAACGACCATGCTCGGATTTTCGCCCCTGATCATCAATCATGATCCGCTTTTTTACGGTATGGCGTGTATCATGTTCTTTGGTCTGGGCATCGGCAGCATGTTTACACTGAACTATGTACCGGTTCTCTACAGCATCTTTTTCCGGGTTAAACCACCGGCGAAAACGGTGTCTCCTTGAACCTGAAGGCAAACATACCAACGATTATGCCCGGCAATGTGAATGGCAAAATTGGTCATGATTTTGTGCATAGCTATCAACGAGTTAAGGATTGGTACAGTTATTAAAGGGAGGGACGTTATGTATTCTGGCAAAAGCCATAAGGGCAGCGATCTGAACCGGACAGGGTACTTCCCTGTAAAGCTCAACCCGTCACGTCTCTGGTGGCTGGCAGGGGTCGCGATTTTTTTGATAATGAGCGGTTGCGCCACGGTGGGGCCGGATTTTGTCAAGCCCGAGGCACAGTTGCTGGAGGACTGGACAGAGACAAAGGCGCCGGAATTGAGCACAGGCCAAGCCGACTACAACAACTGGTGGCAGGTGTTTGGCGACCCTGTGCTCGACAACCTGGTCCAGAAAGCCTATGAGCAGAACCTTTCCCTGCAGATCGCCGGCATCCGTATTTATGAGGCGCGTGCCCAGCTTGGTATTGCCATCGGCAGCCTTTACCCCCAGCAGCAATCGGTTTCAGCAGACCTGGCAACCAATAAAATAGGTGTGGAAGACACAAATCTGGTTGACAGTACATTCAACTCACTCAGCCTGGGGTTTGACGCTTTGTGGGAGATTGATATCTGGGGTAAATATAGTCGCTCGGTCCAGTCCGGCGTCGCCGGCGTGCAGACCAGCCTGGCCAGCTATGACAATATCCTGGTATCCCTGACAGCTGAAGTTGCACGCACATATATCCTGATACGGACACTGGAACAACAGCTTATAGTTGCCGGGGCAAATGTTGACTTGCAAAAGGAATCACTGTGGCTGACTGAAGTCCAATTCAAGGAAGGCTCTGTTTCAGAACTGGATGTGGCCCAGGCCAAGATCCTGCTGAACAATACCCAAGCATCGATTCCCCGGGTAGAGTCCAGCCTGCGTAAAGCCCGGAACGCCCTGGCCATCCTTCTGGGAATGCTGCCGGGGCAGCTGACGGAAATACTGAAGAGCCCGGGTGAGATTCCCACAGCAACTGAAACCGTCATTGTTGACATTCCGAACAACCTGCTCAGGCGCCGGCCTGACATCCGCCTGGCTGAGATGAGAATCGCTGCCCAGAGCCCCCAGATCGGCATAGCCAAGGCAGATCTCTACCCCCATTTCTTTTTGTTCGGATCCATTGGATGGCAGTCCTCCGACGCAACCACGGCAGTGGGTGGTAATAATCTGAATGACCTGTTCAGCTATAAAAGTTTATACTGGAAGGCCGGGCCCGGCTTCAGCTGGGACATCCTCAACTACGGCCGCATTAAGAACCGTGTCCGGGTGGAAGATGCACGCCTTCAGCAGCTGGTTGTCGACTATAAGGATACGGTTTTAAACGCCCAGCGGGAAGTCGACGATGCCATGGTTGCGTATACCCGGTCCAAAGAAGAGGAATACTTTCTCAAACAGAGTTTCATAGCGGCCGAACGTTCGGTAAAATTGTCACTGATACAGTATAAAGAAGGGGTTGTGGACTATCAAAGAGTCCTGGATTCCCTGCGGTATCTGGTCACCCAGTCAGACCTGTTCACCGAAGTCAGCGGCCAGGTGAGCACAAACCTTGTAGCCACTTACAAGGCCCTGGGAGGCGGCTGGGAGACCCGTAAAGATGAGGACATACTTTCGGAAAAAAACAGAAACGAAATGATTCAGCGCACCAACTGGGGCAAAATCCTGGATCCGGAAGCGCTTAATATGACTGATGACACCAATGAGTCAAAGGGTTTACAACAGCCAGATTGGTAGTCAGTTCTCGGTCAAGCTCTATTTAAATATTGACAGTTTTCGGCTACAGGATTTCCAATATCTCGACTATCAAGTCTTTTTCAAACCGTTGTAAACATTGGGCTTGGAAATGTCCTTCTCGTAGGGTAGAAAAATTTACAAAAACACAACTACTTGATATTACCTGAATTGCCGGCATAAAATTTGCTGTATCAATTTTTTCGTTTTGATACATAAGAACGCGCAGAGGCATGGCCTCAAACGTTCTGATTTAAGTCGTTCTTTCATCATCAATCGTTGCTATTTCCGTTCCTTTGCTGAACTATACTTGAATTCTGTCATCAAATCACGTCAGATAAAAACAATTCAGCATTTAGCGACCTCCGCATAATTTTTCCTGCATGACTGTTCTTAACCTCCTTCGTGAAACTTTTTTTCTACGGTTGATCGAAAGATTATTCTCATCCTGTTCTTCAAGACTAATTTGGCCTATGATTCTAAGATACTTTAGAGGAGGGTTTAAAAAAAGCCGCAAGGTTTTTAGCCAGAGAAAAAATATTTGATTCCAGATTTCTGCCTTACTCGACCCAATTGATCCCTCTTTCTGTTATCTGCGCTTTGTTGGGAGATAAATTTGAAATAGACACTATTCGTCGAAAACTGGCTCAGTGGTTCTGGTGTGGAGTGTTCGGAGAACTATACGGAGGAGCCAATGAAACACGATTTGGTATGGATGTACCTGATTTCTTAGCATGGATTGAAGGTCAAGATCAGCCTATAACTATACGCGATTCAGCATTCTCACCAACTAGACTTCTTTCCATGCAGTCCAGATTGAGTGCCGCCTATAAAGGCCTTATGGCCATTTTTATAAAAGCCGGGAGTTATGATTTTTTGAATGGTGACCCAATCGAGATAACAACCTACCTTGATCTTGCAATTGACATTCATCACATTTTTCCAGAAGCTTATTGCAAAAATAAATATAAACGTAGCCTTTGGAATAGCTCTGTAAACAAGGCCCCATTATCATCCAAAACCAATAGAATAATCGGGGGAAAGGCTCCCAGTGTTTATTTGAATAATATCGAAAAACAATCCAACATGGATAGTACACAGATGGATGCAATTTTAAAAACTCATAAAATCGCGCCAAATTTTCTCCGATCAGACGAATTTGAAGAATTTATTCGTGATAGAGCATCAAAAAGTTTAGACCTGATTGAGTCTGCCATGGATAAGAAAATTTCTGGAAGAGATTCAGATGAAGTGGTCCATGAATATGGGGGCGTTCTTAAAAACGGG
>JAQYWJ010000003.1:0-16604 GCA_030145005.1 Desulfobacter sp.
ACGACATCCATGGTCTGAAAAGCACCCTGGATTTCAGCGGTGTACAGGCGTCCATACACTCGGTGCTCACGGGCCGCTTCAACCTGGAAAACATATTATGTGCGGCAGGTGCGGCTTTAGCCACAGACATCTGTCCTGAATCCATTGCCCGGGGTATTGCTGCCCTTGAACGGGTACCGGGCCGGCTTGAAAAACTGTCCACGGAACTGAACCGGCATATCTTTGTGGATTATGCCCACACCCCGGATGCCCTTGAATCTATCCTGAAAACCCTTGCCGGTCGAGCCCCTTCACGACTGATCACGGTATTTGGATGCGGCGGAGACAGGGATCGAACCAAACGCGGCCCCATGGGTGTCATTGCCTGCAGGTACTCGGACATCGCCATTGTTACCTCGGATAACCCGCGAACCGAAGATCCGGACGCCATTATTGACGAAATTATAGACGGTATCCGTGCCCAGGGATTTAAACAAATTGATCTTAACGGATCAAATGCCTGTGAAAAAGGATATATCCGGATGACCGACAGAGCCAAAGCCCTGGCTTTAGCCGTTCAGATTTCAAAACCCCGGGACATTATCGTGGCTGCAGGTAAGGGCCATGAAACCTACCAGGTCACCAATGCAGGCACCATTCACTTTGATGACAAGGAACACTTAACCCATGCCTGTACCAACGCATTGACGCCAAGACCATGGGATCTTACGGATCTTGCCAATGCCCTTGGGTGTGACGCCGTAACCGTGTTGGGACAAAAAACCGTTGCAGATGCCAAAACAACGGTTTTCAAAGGAATCGGTACAGATTCAAGAACCATGGCCCCTGATATGGTATTTTTGGCTTTGGCAGGGGAACGTTTTGACGGACACAGCTTTATTCCGGGTCTGGCAGAAAAGGGCGTTTCAGCTTTTGTTATCAGACAGGGCTACTTAGACACCCTTGATTTAAATCAGAAACGTCTGATGGACAAAGGCCGGATCCGCTTTTTTGAAGTGCCGGACACCCTGGCTGCTTTAGGGCACCTGGCCCGGTATCACAGAATACGCTCGAATGCGCGAATTGCCGCTCTAACCGGCTCGAACGGAAAAACATCCACCCGGAAAATGGCCCAAAATATCTTTTGCCGACATCATGACACCCTGGCCACCCGGGGCAACTTAAATAATGAAATCGGCCTTCCCCTGACCCTGCTCCGGCTGGCAGATGTACATGAATGGGCCGTGGTAGAGATGGGCATGAGCAACCCGGGCGAAATCGCCCGGCTAACCGCCATTGCCCGGCCGGACATTGCCATGGTGACCAACACCCATGGTTCGCATATGGAAGGTGTGGGTTCACTGGAGAATGTAGCCCGGGCCAAAGCTGAAATTTTTAAAGGACTGAACCCCGGCGGCACAGCCATTATTTTTGCCGATGACCCAAGGCGTGAAATTCTTATCCAGGGGGCAAAAGAAAACGCCGACACAGCCGGAGTAATGCTTTTCGGTACCCGGCGCAACAGCGATATCCTTTTGTCGGAAATCAGCTTTACAGACCACGGTATTGCCTTTTTCCTTAACATGGATGGGCATACCCGCAAATACACGGTCCCCTCCCCCGCGGCTTTCATGGCCTTTAATGCCGCCGCAGCCGCAGCGCTTTCAAAGGCTGCAAGCATTGATGAAACAGATATTGCCCAGGGGCTAGAAGCCTTTGTCCCGGTCAAGGGCAGAATGCATTTAAGGCATATTGCCAACGGCCTTCATCTCATTGACGACACCTACAATGCCAATCCCTGTTCCATGGCCCAGGCGCTGAAAGTCCTAAACCGGCTGGCCGGCAGTAACCGGGGCATTGCCGTAATCGGTGACATGCTGGAATTAGGAGATCAAACCCAACTGCACCATCGGCAGGTGGGGCACCTGGTGGCAGCGCTTTCACCGGCAAAGCTTTTGCTGTTCGGCACCCAGGTCGCCCAGATCCGTGAAGGCGCTCTGGAAAAAGGATACCCGGAGGCACGCATCACCATGGGATCCAAAAAGGAATTGGGGGACACCCTTAAAACGTCAACAAAACACGAAAATTGGATACTGCTCAAAGGCTCCAGAGGAATGGCCATGGAAACGCTGATCCCGCTACTTGAACAAATCCCTGCTGAAAGGGCGAATTGATCGAATGTTTTACCAATTTTTATACCCGTTACACGAACACTATACCGTTTTGAATATTTTCCGGTATATCACCTTCCGCACCATATACGGGGGACTGACCGCCTTTATCATCTGCTTTATTCTCGGCCCGTTTGTGATCCGGCAGCTGCAGATCATGCATTTCGGCCAGATCATCCAGACCGACGGCCCGCAGTCCCATTTAAAAAAACAGGGTACTCCCACCATGGGCGGCATCATGATCCTGTTTTCCATTTTTTTTTCCACCTTTTTATGGGGAAATTTCACCAACCACTATGTGGGGATATTGCTGCTCGCCACCCTGCTTTTCGGTGCTATCGGTTTTATTGACGACTACCTGTCGCTGATAAAAAAAAGGAATATGGGGTTCACGGCGAAAAAGAAATTCTTTCTCCAGATCCTTTCGGGCCTGCTCATCGGGTTTTTGATTTACAGCAGCCCGGACTTCAATGCCGTACTCACGGTACCGTTTTTCAAAAACGTGGCCATTAATTTAGGTATACTTTATATCCCCTTTGCCTGTCTGGTCATTGTGGGTACATCCAATGCCGTGAACCTCACGGATGGCCTGGACGGACTGGCCATCGGCCCCTTGATTGTGGCATCCATGACTTATATGCTGTTTGCCTATGTGGCCGGTCATGCCCAGTTTGCCGAGTATCTGCATGTCCGGCACATTCCCGCATCCGGTGAAGTATCCGTCATCTGCGGCATCCTGGCAGGCGCAGGCATGGGATTTTTATGGTACAATGCCCATCCGGCCCAGATTTTCATGGGCGATACCGGTTCCATCCCCCTTGGGGCCATCCTTGGCACCATTGCCGTGGTCACCAAACAGGAGATCATGCTGGTGCTGGTGGGCGGGCTTTTTGTCATGGAAGCGGGTTCCGTGATTCTTCAAGTCGCCTATTTTAAAATCACCCACGGCAAGAGAATCTTCAGAATGGCACCCCTGCACCACCATTTTGAATTAAAAGGCTGGCATGAATCCAAGGTGATTGTCCGGTTCTGGATTATTTCCATCGCCTTGGCTGCCCTATCCCTAAGTACATTGAAAATAAGATAAAATGTTCAATTTTCCTGAAACATATGAACTGATTGTGGGCTTAGGGGTCTGCGGGCTTTCCATGGCCCGGTTTTTGAAATCCCGGGGGCACTGCGTGGCTGCCACGGACATTGACGGAACAAAAACCAGTGAAGCAGCGGCTTTAAAAAAACTGGGCATCCCGGTAATTATCGGCAGCCATGACCAGGAGATGTTTGACAAGGCATCCGTTATCATCCCCAGCCCCGGTATTCCCTTAAACATGCCATTCATCAAGTCAGCCCGGAACAAAGGTGTGCCTGTAAAAGGCGAACTGGATATTTTTGCCCAATACAACACCACACCTGTGATCGCAATAACAGGCACCAACGGGAAAACCACCACCACGGAACTGACGGCAGCCATGCTTGAAGCCTCAGGAATTTCCTGCTTTGTGGGCGGAAACATCGGCACCCCGCTGGTTGAATATATCATGCAGGATAGCCCCAAGGATGTTGTGGTGGCCGAAATCTCGTCCTTCCAGCTTGATCTTGCCCAGACCTTCAGGCCCCATACGGCAGCGCTTCTCAATATTGCCGAGGATCACCTGGACCGGTATCCGGACTTTGACGCCTATGCCGATTCCAAATGGTCTATTTTTAAAAATATGACCGCCGGGGATACCGCCGTGATTAACGGTCGCATCAAAGAATTTTCAACCCGGACTAAAACCATTTGTGCTGATATCCTTGAATTTTCATCCACGAATCCTGTGATCCGGGGCGCAAGCATTCACAAGATGGGAATTGATATCCAAACGAAAGACATCAGTGACACCCTTGCTGCAGACACGCCGGCCAGGCTTCCCGGCATCCATAACAGGGAGAATGCGGCAGCAGCAGCCCTTGCGGCGTTAAGCTGCGGTGGTACCATAGAAGGTATCAGAAAGGCCTTAAATGAATTCACCCTGTCGGACCATCGCATTGCCTTTGTCCGGGAGGTTGACGGCATTCGCTTTTACAACGACTCCAAGGCCACCAACGTGGCTGCAGTGCTTTGCGCCCTGGAATCCGTTGAATCCGGTGTCATTCTTATCCTCGGAGGCAAGGAAAAAGGCCTTGATTTTGCCCCCCTGGTGCCCGAAGTTAAAGCCCGGGCCAAGGCGGTTATCGGCATGGGTGAAGCGGCCGGTCATATCATGGAAACATTTGAAGGCATCTGCCCCGCATATGCCTGCCGGGATATGATCTGCGCCGTCAGCAAGGCAGTGTCTGTGGCAGCCAAGGGCGATGTGGTGCTTTTATCCCCGGCCTGCGCAAGCTTTGATCTTTATGCCAATTACCGGGAACGGGGAAAGGATTTTACCCGCATTGTCAACGCGATTGTTCCGGGACAGGAGGTATGCCATGGCTAATACCCTGCGCGTCGGCGAATACATCCCGGGTCGTCTCCATCCCTTTTTCAAAGAAAAAGCCATTCTTTTTCCGGTACTCATTCTCACCGGCATTGGCCTGGTCATGGTGTACTCGGCCTCCTGCGCCATCTCCATGGATGAGCATAACACCCTGTTTTATTACCTGAAACGCCAGTCCATATTCCTATTTATCAGCCTTAGCATCATGTATATCACCGCCTCTTTGCCTTACAAATTATATAAAAGCATGGCTTATCTCATTCTGATTGTAGCCATCGGCCTTCTGGTTGCCGTCCTTATCCCGGCCTTTGGCATCAAGGCCAACAATGCCCGGCGCTGGCTTGATTGCGGGCTGTTCGCATTCCAACCCGCAGAATTTGCCAAGCTTGCCATGATTCTTTTCATGGCCTACTCCCTGTCCAAAAAACAGGAAATAGGAAAACTGCGGGAATTTTCCATCGGTGTTTTGCCCCATGCCATAGTGTTCAGCCTCATGGCCGTACTCATCCTGTGCCAGCCCGATTTCGGCACAATCGTGGTATTGGGCATGATCTGCTGGGGAATGATGTTCACCGCAGGCGTGCCCTTACTTTACCTGCTCAGCCCGTTGCCGCTGATCATTCCTGTGGTGGCATACTTTCTGATCTTCAAGGTCAGTTACCGGTTCGAGCGAATCATCGGCTTCCTGCATCCCTGGGAAGATCCCCTTGGCATCGGGTTTCAGCTCACCAACTCCTTTAAGGCCTTTGGATCGGGCGGTCTGTTCGGCAAAGGTGTCGGGCTTTCCATGCAGAAAATGCACTTTCTGCCTGAACCCCATACGGATTTTATTTTCTCCATCATTGGCGAGGAACTCGGCCTTATCGGAGTGACGGCAATCCTGGTTCTTTACGGGCTTATCCTCCACACCGGTACCCGCATTGCCCGGCAGGCAGATACCTTTTTCGGGGCCGTGACAGCCACGGGCATCACCCTGTACCTAGGACTTCAGGTCATCATCAACACGGGCGTGACCTTAGGCGTACTGCCCACCAAGGGTCTGACCCTGCCCTTTATTTCCTACGGCGGGACATCGCTGATCATCAATATGGCAGCCATGGGTATTTTAATGAACATAGGAGCGTCGGCAAACCATGTCAAAAAATAAACATATCATCATCGCCGGCGGGAAAACAGGGGGGCATCTGTTCCCGGGCATTGCCGTGGCCCAGGCTCTGAAGGAAAAGGACCCTTCCACAAAAATCCTTTTTGTGGGCACCAGCGCACCCTTTGAAATAGAGACCCTTGCCCGGTACGAATTTGCCCATAAATCAATTATCTCCAGACCCATAAAGGGGAAAAACATCTTTGCAAAGGCCTGGTCAGCCGGCCTTGTGGGCATCAGCCTGATCCAGGCGTTGGGAATCATCATTGCGTTCAGGGCGAATTTCATTCTGGGTGTGGGCGGATTTTCATCCTTTGCCCTGGTTCTGGCCGGACGTATCCTTTTCAGGGACACGGCCATCCATGAGCAGAATGCCTTTCCCGGCATGACCAACCGCATGCTGGCCAAAATTGCCCGGACCCGGTTTATCTCCTTTAAAGAAACAAAGGGCATGCCGGAAAATGACACCACCTTTCTGGTGGGCAACCCGGTACGCCGCCTTTTAAGTACTGCACAGGAAAACATCAAAACAGATGAAAGTGTCCTTAACCGGATAAACGCGGATGATTTTCTTATTCTTGTTACCGGCGGCAGCCAGGGTGCGGCCTCCATCAATGGGGCATTCACTGATGCCGTGGCAATGATGGAAGATACCCACCGGCTGTTCATCGTCCACCAGACCGGAAAAAATGCCGAGGCTCAGATACAACAAGTTTATGCTGCCGGGGATATCCGGCACAAGGCCGCTGCCTTTTTCTACGATATGCCTGCCATCCAGGACCGGGCAGACCTGGTCATCAGCCGGGCCGGAGCCGGCACTCTATCAGAGCTGTGTATCAAGGGAAAACCCGCCATCCTGGTCCCCTACCCCCATGCAGCAGACGACCACCAGACCGCAAACGCAAAATTCCTGGCTGACCAGGGCGCCTGCATCATGATTGCGGACAAGGACCTGACAGGTGAAACGTTATTGGCAGCCGTTGAGAACCTGCGACATAATACAAAGAAAAGATCCGAAATGGCAGACACCATGAAGTCACTTGCCATGCCCCATGGCGCAGACCTAATTGCCGACCGTATTATAGGGGCCGATATTTCAAAAAGGAAAGACAATGTACCAGCATGATTATCACATACACTTTGTAGGCATCGGCGGCATCGGCATGAGCGGTATTGCCGAATTGCTGTTAAACCTTGGCTACACCATATCCGGGTCTGATCTCAAGCTGTCCCACATCACGGACCGGCTCAAGGAAAAAGGCGCAGTGATTTACAAGGGCCATGCCAAGGAAAACATCAAGGGTGTCAATGTGGTAGTAACCTCTTCGGCCATTTCATCCCAGAACCCGGAAGTGATCCGGGCAAAAGAACTTGGCTGCCCCATCATCCCCCGGGCTGAAATGCTGGCCGAACTTATGCGCATCAAATACGCCATTGCCGTGGCAGGGGCCCATGGCAAAACCTCCACCACCGCCATGATCTCCCAGATCCTTAACACCGCAGGACTTGATCCCACGGTAATCATCGGCGGCCTGCTCCAGGGGCTGGACACCAATGCCCTGCATGGGTCAGGTGAATTTATTGTAGCCGAGGCAGATGAAAGCGACGGATCATTTCTTAAATATTCCCCCTCCATTGCGGCTGTGACCAACATTGATCTGGAACATCTGGATTTTTATAAAGATATTGAAGACATAAAAGACAAGTTTGTCCAATTCATCAACTCCGTGCCCTTTTACGGCCTTGCCATCCTCTGCCTGGACAACCCCCATATCCAGGATATTCTGCCCAGGATCACGGTGCGGTATATCACTTACGGCATGACGGCCCAGTCCGGACTAAAGGCCGGAAACATCCGGTTTGAAAACGGAAAATCTCTGTTCAACGTATTTAAGGGAGAACAGAACCTGGGCCGGATCCTTTTAAACATCGGGGGGCAGCACAATATTCTCAATGCCATGGCCGGTATTGCCACAGGTCTGGAGCTTAACATTCCCTTTGACACCATTAAAAAAGCGTTGGAAGAAATCAAGGGCGTCAAACGCCGCCTGGAAATAAAAGGCAAGGCCAAGGGCATCACGGTGATGGATGACTACGGCCATCACCCCACAGAAATCAAGGCCACGTTGACTGCCGTTAGGGAAAGCTATCCGGACAAACGGCTTATCGTGGTATTCCAACCCCACAGATATACAAGGACAAAGGCGTTGTTCCAGGAGTTCACCCGGGCCTTTTACCAATCTGACGTGCTCATGGTGCTGCCCATCTATGCGGCTTCGGAAGCCCCCATTGACGGCGTGGATTCGGAAAAACTTGTGGCAGGTATAAAGGCCCATGGCCACAAGGATGCCTGCTTTGCCCCGGATTTCACCCAGGCATTGTCCATCATCACCCATAAGGCAAAGCCGGGGGATATGATCCTCACCTTAGGGGCCGGGGATGTATACACCCTCGGGGAAAAACTGGTGGAGATTTTGTAATACATGGTTCTAAACGATAACATAAAAAAAATGTTCGCTTCCTTTGCGCCGGAAAGGCAAAAGGCCATGGACCGGTACACCAGTTTCAGGGTGGGCGGCCCTGCAGACCTCCTGGTGCTGCCGCAAACCGTGGAACAGGTAATTGCTCTTGTCAAAACCGCACAAAAAACCGAATTGCCGGTTACGATTATCGGCGGCGGCACCAATGTTCTTATATCGGACAAAGGAATCCGGGGGCTTGTGATGGTTCTTACCCGGTTGAAACAGAAAATTGAGCAGATAACACCGTCCATCAACACAGGCGAAGAATCACCGGGCCGGATTTATTTGACGGCACTTGCCGGAGAACCTCTTGGTCATCTATGCAGATATGCGGCTGACGCAGGCCTGGCCGGTCTATCATGGGCAGCCGGAATTCCGGGCACCATTGGCGGTGCCGTGATGATGAATGCAGGGGCCTTTGACAGCGACATGAGCCAGGTTGTAGAACAAATCGAGATATTGGACCTTGCCACCCTGGCAACAGTGGTTCTGCCGGCAAACAGACTTCAATTTTCCTACCGAAAACTTGCCCTTGAAAACAGTATTTTACTCAAGGTCCGGCTTGGGCTGACCAAGGCTGACGCCGGAACCGTCAGGGATGAATTTTACCGCAACCTTAAAATAAAACAATCCACCCAGCCGGTGTCCCAGGCATCTGCCGGGTGTTTTTTCAAAAACACCCCGGGCGTTAAATCAGCAGGATTTCTCATTGAGCAGGCCGGAATGAAAAGAGCCCGGTGCAACGGGGCCATGGTATCTGATCTGCACGCCAATTTCATTGTCAACCACAGCAACGCCTGCGCAAGAGATATCCTGAACCTGGCCGGCCAGGTAAGGAAACGCGTATACGATAAATTCGGGATTAACCTTAAAGAAGAAGTGAAAACCATTGGCGACTAAAAAAAATACTCCAAACAAATATAAGGTGCAGGGTAAAAAAATCCGGAAACTTAAAACCTTTGCCGGCGACAAAGCCCTTTTAGGAAAAAGTTTTTTTATTCTTTTTGTCTGTGCAATGAGTCTTGGCTGCATCTACATACACGATGCGGTTCTCCAGTGCCCTCTATTTGATGTTAAAACCATTATGATTGACGGTCTTAACCGGGTGACCAGGGACGAGGTCCTGGCCCGAACAGGACTTGACAAACCGACCAATATTTTTGAACTGCTGCCTGATATGCTCGAAAAAGATCTGAACACCCATCCATGGATCCGCATAGCCACGGTGAAACGTCAACTCTTATCAACCATTTCCATTAAAATTGAAGAACAGGAACCCTTGGCCATCGTGACCATTGAAAACTTGGCAGATATCGTCATCAACGCCCAGGGGGCGCCCTTTAAAGAGTATGAACCGGCCAAGGATGATCTCACGGCGTTGCCGGTTATATCCGGGGTGGATTTAAGCCTGTCCAACAGCACTTACCTGTTTGAAGGAGATTTGTTCAATGCAATGATGGAAATCCTAAAAATCAAAGGATTTGGACAAATTCAGACCATTTTGGGAGACGAAAATACAGGCATACTCATAAATATATTAAACACACATCAGGAGACAGGTTTCACGGAAAATCCCGACGAAACAGAATCTGAAAACAAGACAGTTATTCCGGTTAAACTCGGGTTTGACGGATTTGAAAAAAAACTTGCAAGGGCCAGGCAGATTCAGCGCTATATGGAGACCAACTATCCGGACAAAACCATATCTGCCATAGATCTTTTCAGCCTGAAAAAAGTGTTTGTTAGAACTGAAAATGCTGCCCAAAATACTATAGAAAAGGGGGTTTAACTTGCAGGGAAACGAAAATTTACTGGTGGGACTTGACATCGGTACCACCAAAATCTGCGCAGTCGTGGGGGAGATGCTTGATGATGAGATCAACATCATCGGTGTGGGCTCCCACCCCTCCACAGGGCTTCGCAAGGGATCCGTGGTTAACATAGAGTCCACGGTGGATTCCATTAAAAAGGCTGTGGAGGAAGCCGAACTCATGGCCGACTGCAATATATCTTCTGTTTACGTGGGCATTGCAGGCAACCACATCAAAGGTTTCAACAGCCATGGCATCATTGCCATCAAAGGCCGGGAAATTACCGAAATGGATGTGGAACGGGTTATTGACGCGGCCAAGGCGGTTGCCATCCCCCCGGACAGGGAAATTCTGCATGTCATTTCCCAGGAGTTCATTGTGGATGAAATGACGTCCATCCAGAACCCCGTGGGCATGACCGCCGTACGCCTGGAAGCCAAGATCCATATCATCACAGGCGCGGTATCTGCAGCGCGCAACATTATCAAGTGCTGCCACAAGGCAGGGCTCGAGGTCTGCGACATTGCGCTTGAATCCCTGGTCTCGGGCTATGCCGTTCTCACCGATGAAGAAAAGGAACTTGGCTGCATCCTGGCCGATATGGGCGGCGGGACCACAGACCTGGCCCTGTTTAAAGACAACAATCTGAAATTTATTTACGAACTCACCGTGGGCGGCCATAACCTGACCAACGATATTTCCGTAGGGCTTCGTACCCCCTTGCCCGAAGCGGAAAAGATCAAGAAAACACACGGCACCTGCATACCGCAAAACGTCAAGGCCCATGATGTCATTGAGGTGCCGGCGGTGGGGGGCAGAGCGCCCAAACGTCTGCCCAAGGGGATTCTTGCTGAAATCCTGGAACCCCGGGTGGAGGAGATCTTTTCCCTGCTGAAACAGGAGCTGTTTTCCAACGGACTTGAAAACAGTTTTCCTGCCGGATTTATACTCACCGGCGGCAGCGTTGTCATGGACGGCATTGCAGAAATGGCAGAATCCGTATTCAGCGTACCCGTTCGTATCGGTGAAGCCGACCGTATCGGCGGCCTCAAAGATATTGTTAAAAATCCCGCATACGCCACAGGCGTTGGACTTACCATTTTCGGATCAAAAACAAGCTGCCGTATTCAGGATGTCAAGTCCGATTCCCACGGGTTGCAAATAATTTTAAATAAAATGAAACAATGGTTTAAAAATATTATTTAAATCCTTAAAAGAGGTGGATATGACTTTTTCTTATGTGGAG
This sequence comes from Desulfobacter sp., assembly GCA_030145005.1. Taxonomy (GTDB): domain Bacteria; phylum Desulfobacterota; class Desulfobacteria; order Desulfobacterales; family Desulfobacteraceae; genus Desulfobacter. The sequence continues at coordinate 11,333 of JAQYWJ010000003.1, forward strand.
AACAACAACACGGCTAAAATTAAGGTCATCGGTGTCGGCGGGGCCGGCGGCAACGCGGTCAACAATATGATCGACGCCAAGCTGCAGGGTGTTAAATTTATTGTGGCCAACACCGATGCCCAGGCCCTGGAGCATTCCAGGGCAGAAGTTAAAATTCAAATGGGCGTTCAGCTCACCGAAGGACTTGGGGCCGGTGCAGATCCAAGTGTGGGCAGAGATGCTGCCTTGGAAAGCATGGAGGACCTGCGTGAATCACTTGCAGACAGCCACATGGTCTTTATTACCGCCGGGTTCGGCGGTGGTACCGGCACAGGGGCCGCACCTGTGATTGCAGAAATATGCAAGGATCTTGGCATTCTTACCGTAGCGGTTGCATCCAAACCCTTTTCTTTTGAGGGTAAAAAAAGGGAAAGAGCAGCCATGGACGGTCTGGAAAAACTGCAGGAAATTACAGACACCGTTATCACCATCCCCAATGACCGGTTGCGCGGCATTGCCGGCAAAGGGGCCCGCATGAAAGACATGTTCATCAAAGCCGACGAAATTTTGCACCACTCCGTTAAAGGCATCACCGATTTGATCATGATGCCCGGCCACGTCAATCTGGACTTTGCCGACGTAAAAACCACCATGCAAAAAGCAGGCAAGGCGTTAATGGGCATTGGTATTGCCTCTGGGGAAAACCGAGCCACAGAAGCGGCGGAACGAGCCATTTCCCATCCGCTGCTGGAAGATATCTCCGTATCCGGAGCCAAGGGCGTACTGATGAATATCACATCAAGTTCTGATCTGACTCTTGACGAAATGACCGAAGCCTGTGACCGTATCTACCAGGAAGTGGGTGACGATGCAGAAATCATCTGGGGCCAAACCTTTGACGAAGAACTCGGAGATGAAATCCGCATCACCGTCATTGCCACAGGTATCGGTATGGAAGAACCGGCCTTTAGTGAAAATATGCGCAGATTTGACCCACAAACAGCCCAGGCCTATGCACAGCCCCAGCAGACGACTGCGGCCAACGGCACGTACGGGGCATATGGGACCCAGACCTATGGTCAAAACGCACCGGACATGGGACAGTCTACACCTGCCGGCCATCAGAATTCCATTGCCAGGGGGGTTATAAGGGACGCCACAGAAGAGGATATGGCCAACTGGGATGAACCGGTGCGTGTTGTTCGCCACAAACGCGTGGTGGGAGATGACAACCAGGCCCAGGACTACGGCATGAACTTTGATAATGACGATCTGGAGATACCCACTTTTTTAAGACGAAAAGCCGATTAGTTAGTGTTTGAACAAAAAGTCACCCATCTGCGGCGTTGCAAAAAAATTTACCAAATCATAAAATCGGGCCTCACAACCATAAGGTTGCTCCGGTTTTAAATTTTCCTGCGCCTTGCACCTGGGCAACTTTTCGTCCAAACACGGGTTTCCGTTCAGGCACTAGTTAATGAAGAAAAGGCGCAACCGGCCTGGGCCTCTGGTTTTGTAAAGGCCCGGGAAGCCATTTTCATTTAAGAACGATTTTTTAAATCTTGTCCATATGTTGCGGGCAGCAGGCCTTCCCTGCGGTCATCTAACCGACATCACATCCACCCCCTGTTAGCTGCAGGGGGGCTTGCCCCTCAACCCGGAACCTGTTGCGCCCTTTGTCAGCCTGTTCCTTTTCCTACCAGAATACAAACGCTGAGGGCCATGGTCAAAATAAAAAACTTGCATTTTCTTAAAAATTCGTATATTTAGAAATGTTTGTTTTGAGTTAATATTGATATACAGGGCCGGCTGTGCCGGCTTTTTTGCTTTTAAGGAAAACCATGCCCCATAAAAATTTAGAACAGGCCGGGTTCGGCGAAATGAACTTGAGCCCGGATGTTTTTGCGGCTTTGCAGACCGTTGGTTATGAAACCCCGACACCGATCCAGACCATGACCATTCCTCGTATGATCGAATGCAAAGATCTGCTGGGTCAAGCCAGGACCGGAACCGGAAAAACGGCGGCCTTTGCACTGCCGCTGCTCTCCCGGATCAATCTTAAAAACAGGCGGCCCCAGGTTCTTGTGGTCACCCCGACCCGGGAACTTGCCATTCAGGTGGCTCAGTCCTTCAATGACTATGGCGTAAAGATGAAGGGCCTTAACGTTTTGGCTGTATACGGCGGCCAAAGCTATGGTGTTCAGTTAAACCAGTTAAAACGGGGCGTCCATGTGATTGTGGGAACACCAGGCCGCCTCATGGACCATATGCGGCGTAAAACCTTATCCCTTGCAGATCTTACAGGCCTGGTGCTGGATGAAGCAGATGAAATGCTGCAGATGGGATTTATTGATGACGTTGAATGGATTTTATCCAAAATACCCCAACCTACCCAGATCGCACTTTTTTCCGCCACCATGCCGGCACCCATTCAAAAAATTGCAGGCAAATATCTTAAAGATCCTGAAAAGGTTATCATCCGCCATGATTCAGATGTCACCAGCACCATTCATCAAAAATTCTGGCTGGTAAAACATGTAAAAAAAAGTCATGCCCTGGTCCGGATACTTGAAGCCTCGTCCCATGATGGCGTCATCGTATTTACCAGAACCCGGAGTGACACAATGGGCCTGACAAAAATCCTGGAAGAAAAAGGATTCAAAGCAGAGGCCCTGAATGGAGACCTTGCCCAGGCGGCCCGGGAACGGACAGTTAACCGGTTGAAAAATGGAAACATTGATATTCTTGTGGCCACGGATGTGGCGGCAAGGGGACTTGATGTAGACCGGATTTCCCACGTCATTAACTATGATATGCCCTCTAAAACCGAGCCCTATATTCACAGAATCGGGAGAACCGGTCGGGCCGGACGAACCGGGGAAGCCATTTTATTTGTCCAGCCAAAAGAAAAATGGATGTTAAAACGGATCGAAAAAGCCACCCGTCGGAAGGTTGAAGAACTGTTCCTACCCTCCAACAGGGAAATCAACGAAAAACGGGTGGGTGATTTTAAAAATAAAATTGTTCAAACCATCGGCACCGAAGATCTAAGCGCTTTTACGGATCTGGTGGAGACCACCGCAAAGGAACAGGATATTTCGATTTCTCAGGTTGCTGCAGCCCTGGCAAAAATGCTCCAGGGCAACACACCGTTTCTGCTTAAGGAGACGGCTGACAGACCTGCTGTTAAAAAGACCGCTAATAAACCTGGGAAAAAAGCCAAGGCACCCGTTGCACCAAAGCAAAGGCAGACATCTGCTGCACCAAAACAGAGGCAGACATCTGACCGGGTTAACCCCAATAAAATTGCCCCGACTGAAAAAGGGATGGAACGATATCGCATTGAAGTTGGTTATAAGCATGGCCTTAAACCCGGCGATGTTGTCGGCGCCATTTCAAATGAATCCGGTCTGGAAAGCAGCTTTATCGGTGCCATCAATATTGACTATGATTATTCTCTGGTGGATCTGCCCTTTGGCATGCCTAAAAACATCTTTAGTCTGCTGAAAAGAACCTGGGTCAGATCCCAAAAGATGTCAATTTCGAAATATGCTTGCTAAAAAGACATATAGGCGGCCATCGCATTAGGAACACGAAAAAACGCCAGGATAATCCGGCTGGCTGTGCAAGCATTTATCGGCCCAATGTCGGCCTACGCCGGCATCCAAACGGAGATACTTCCCCCTGAGACGGGGAACTCCCCCCATCCGTCGGCGTTTATATCAACCGTGACGCCGCCCATGTTCCCCAGAGCGTCGCAATACTGCTCGTTGGCGTGGGTTCTCCCTACTTCCAGCCACATAGCTCCGCCGCCACCGATGGTGATGACGGTTGCCAGACCGGAACCGGGGCGGCCCGCATCGCCCTCGCGTGTCCAGCCGATCATATGGGCATGCTTAAATTGATCACGCTGACGACCGTAGGCGTGTGACCGGCGCAGTTCCACTATACGCGGCAAATGAGGGACGGGAACCATGTCGATTTCATATTCCTTGCCGTCCCTTCCCTTGTCTTTGTACTTTGCCCCAAACCAATCTGCGTAAAAGACAGAGGGGTACCCTTCTTGCCGCAGCAGGATAAATGCATAGGCTGCGGGTTTAAACCACCAGTCCACTGGGGACTCCAATGCCTGGAGAGGTTGACTGTCATGGTTTTCTACGAATGGGACAGACAGGGCCGGCTGATCTTTGGTGAGCGTATCATCTAAGATTGTCCTCAGGTCGTAATGTCCATTCGCCCGGGATATCTCGTGGAACTTCATATGAAGCGGCACGTCGAAAAGGGACATCTTGCCATGCGTCGCTCTGATGTAATTATGTAGTTCTTTCACATTACTTGACCAATATTCTCCCACTGCAAAAAAACCGCCCTTTGCGTTCAAAAAGGCGACCCGACGCATGTAATCCAGCCACTCACGAAAAAAACTGAATTGAATGTGCTTGACGGCATCAATCCGAATGCCGTCAATTCCGGTGGTCTCCAGGTACCAGGCCCCCCAGCGGGCGTATTCCGTACGGACCTCCGGAGAGTTCATATCCACGTCCGAAAACATGAGATAATCGTAATTCCCCTTCTCCCCGGAAACCATTTGGTCCCAGTCTTTACCGCGACTCGTGAACTTGAAAATCGCTTTTTTATGGAAGTTCTCGGCCCAGTCCGTGCCGTCGAAACAGTCGTAATTCCATGTAAAATCAGAATATTTACCGGCACGCCCCGGGAACGTGAATTCAGTCCACGTCTCGATCCAATAGTCGGGCTTTTCCGGATTGACAATTTCGAAGTGCCGTTCGTCTCCTCGCACTTCCAAGGCTTTTACCCACTCAGTGCGATCAGCTCCGCCCTTGTGATTAAAGACAATGTCTGCGTAAACCTGCAGCTCCTTGTCGTGCAGTGCCTGAATGGCTTCAAGATACTGATCACGGGTGCCGTACTTTGTAGGAACCGAATCTTGCTGGTTAAATTCCCCCAGATCATACAAGTCATAGACGCCGTACCCAACATCGTTCACCCCGGCCTGCCCCTTATACGCAGGAGGCAGCCAGATCGCACTAAACCCGCAATCCCTCAAGGTTCGGGCCGAATCACGGACCTGGGTCCAGAATGTTCCATCATTGGAAATATACCAATGAAAATACTGCATCATCACGCCATTAATCTGAGACATAGTAAAGTACCCTCCTTTTCCAAGGAAGAATCCCCAATTGTTTTACAACAATCGTTTCTCCCCTGCTTTGTTTAACAGGACTTTGGCCCGGTCAAGAATCCTTCGGCGGTCAATCAGTACGTTGAGGCC